>CAYUOD010000347.1:0-3622 GCA_964446225.1 uncultured Acidimicrobiales bacterium
CAGGCTCATACCAGTTCAAGGATGAGTACGGACGCATCATTTATGTCGGCAAGGCGAAGAGCCTCCGCTCGCGTCTGAACAGCTATTTCGGTGACACGCGACTTATGCACCTCAAGGTCGCGCAGATGGTCGAGATGGCTGAATCTGTTGAGTGGATTCAGGTTGAGACTGATCTCGAAGCTCTCATGCTTGAGTACAGCCTCATTCAGCTGCACAAGCCGCGGTTCAACATCAAGTACAGGGACGACAAGAGCTATCCCTATCTCGCGTTGACGGTTGATCAGCAGTGGCCGCGTCCCATGGTGACTCGCGGTAAGCGTCGCAAGGGTGTGCGCTACTTCGGGCCATATGGCCACGCCCATGCAATACGCGAAACGTTGGACCTGTTACAGAAGACGTTTCCGGTACGTACCTGCAGCGACAACAAATTCAACACCCACGAAAAACTTGGGCGGCCGTGCCTGCTGTTCCACATCGAGAAGTGCTCTGGGCCTTGTGTGGGCGAGATATCAAAGCTTGACTACGACGGCCTCGTCGGCGGGCTCACGAAGTTTCTCGAAGGGAACACCGCCGAGCTCGTGTCTGAGGTTGAGGTCGAGATGCGTTCGGCTGCGAACCGCCAGGAGTTTGAACTGGCTGCGCGCCACCGCGATCGTCTGGAATCGATCCAGAAGGCGATATCCAAGCAGCAGATGGTTGACGCTTCCGATCAGGACTTTGATGTCGTGGGCATGTACGGAGACGAACTCGAGACAGCTGTGCAGGTTTTCTTTGTCCGTAAGGGGCGGGTCATGGGGCGCACCGGGTTCATCGTTGACCGGGCTGAGGCCCTGGATGAGGACGAGCTCATGAGCCGAATTCTTGAGCGTCTGTACTACGACGAGAACCCGGTGGGTACCCCGAAGTTGGTGCTTCTGCCTCAGCTACCGGACGATCCAGATCTCTACACCCGATGGCTGACCGAGCGCCGGGGGAGCCAGGTCGAGCTGCGCATTCCCAAGCGAGGTGACAAGAAAGCCCTCGCCGAAACAGTCACCAAGAACGCCCAGGCCACATTGCTGCGTCATCGCATGAAGCGCGCATCTGACCACAATGCCCGGGCCAGGGCCATGCAAGAACTACAGGATGCGCTCGATCTGCCGCAGGCCCCGCTTCGCATCGAGTGCTACGACATGAGCCATATGTCGGGCAGCGACTACGTCGGCTCGATGGTTGTTGTGGAGGACGGGCTCCCAGCCAAGAAGGAGTATCGGCGCTTCAAGATCAAGAGTGGGCAGGGCAACGACGACTTCGCGGCGATGGAAGAAGTCCTTACACGGAGGCTGAAGGCTTACGTGGAGGACAAGAAGAAGCCGATAGCCGAGCGTGGAAAGTTCAGCTATCCGCCACAACTCCTGCTCGTGGATGGCGGCAAGGGGCAGCTGAGCGTAGCGGTAAGGGTGTTGGACGAGCTGGGTCTGAGTGACGAGATCCCTGTGGCGAGCCTCGCTAAGCAGTTCGAAGAGGTGTTTCTACCCGGTCGTGCCGAGTCGGTGCGTATCCCCCGCCAGTCAGAGGCGCTGTACTTGTTGCAACGCATTCGGGATGAATCTCACAGGTTCGCGATCACCTATCACCGTCAGCTGCGCGACAAACGCATGACGAAGAGCATTCTTGACGACATCAAGGGCCTGGGTGAGGTACGCAAGAAGCGGCTCCTCAAGGAGTTGGGTGGCATCACGAAGGTCAAGCGTGCCGCGCTAGAAGAGTTCGAGGCGCTCACTTGGCTGCCCGATGACGTCGGCGTGGCCGTGTATCAGAAGATCCACTCGCCCAACTCTCGGTGAAGCGTCGCCTGGTTCCCTCCCAGGGAACCAGGCGACGCTTCACGGGGATAGGGGCGGATTCGGGCCCGCTAGCGGAAGTCGAATACGACTTTCACGGCTCCGCGCATACCGGCCTGAGCGGCGTGTTGCACCGCCTCGACATAGTCCTCGATGGGATAATGCGCCGTCACGAGGCGCCCGACGCCCCCCTTGGCCGCGAGGTCTACGGCGAGCTCAAACGTGCGGGCAGATGATCCGTCTGCCAGCGTCTCGGTTCCGTAGGTGTAGGTGCCGACCATCTCGGTTTCGCGGTGCCAGAGTGCGGTCAGATCGACATTGACCTGGCCAGGCATGCCGAGCATGACGACGCGGCCTCGCGGCCGGGTGATGTTGATCGCTGTGGTGATTGTGCCTGATGATGCAATGCCGTCGATCGTGACATCAACCCCAGACGACAAGGCCTCGCCGATGAGTGAGCAGCCGAGCATGCGTCGAATAGCGCGTGGCAGTTCGTCAGAACTGACGACAACGTCCGCTCCCATGAGTTCCGCGATCTTGCGTTGGTGCGGGTATTTCGCTGCCACGAGGATCTTGTTGGCCGGGGTCAGCGTGCGTAGCGCGGCGATTGTGCAGAGTCCGAGCGTGCCGGCACCGATAACCGCAACGTTGTCGCCTTCCTGCACGTTGGCCCGCAGGGCGGCGTGAATTCCACTGGCAAGTGGCTCGACCATGACAGCATCGTCATCGCTGAGTTCATCAGGAATGGCGTGGATCTGCGACTCGTGTGCGACGAACTCCTCAGACCAGCCCCCGCCCGTATCAGCGCAGTAGCCGATCTGGATGCCGGGACGAATATGACCGGTGACGAGATGCCCGTAGTCATTGCCATCAGCCGGAGCGGCGCCGGGGAACGGCGGAATCTGGTTACGAGCCTCGTGCCCCATGACGGGCTCAATCACAACCCTGGTGCCATCATCGAGCCGCCCGAGAATCTCGTGACCCATGACGAATGGAAATGAAACAAGGGGCTCAAAGTATCGGCTCGACTTGGCATCGATGGAGTCGAGGTCAGAGCCGCAGATGCCAGAGAGCGTGGTATGCACGCGCTGCCAGCCCGGCCCCAGCAGTGCCGGAGGATCGATCTCTGCGAGGCTCAACGGCCCCACCTCCGCGCCAGCACCCGGCTTCAGGCGGGATGCAACCATGGCTGCGGCGAATCGTGCTTCTTTTCGTTCGAACTCAAGGGCCTTCACGTCAATGACACTAGCGAATCCTGGGCGTCGGGCTATTCTTGAAGTCCCCTCAGTGATCTCTTACCTGGACGTAGCGCGCTTGGATACCAGCATCTCTCCCGCCGAATGGCTTTCGGAGATTCTCCTCACACCTGACCCCACCGACGCCTTGTGGGAAGCCGTCAACAGTGGCGAGGCAGAAGAACTGCTTCCTGAACTGCCCGCTCTACTCCTGGAGCAGGATCCGATTCACCAACACAAGGACGTCCTTGCTCACACGATTGCAGTGACAGCCAAGACCGAACCGCGCCTCACCGTGCGTCTTGCTGCGCTGTTCCACGACATCGGAAAACCCAAGACCCGCGCCTACATTGGCGGCGAGGTCACGTTCAGACATCACGAAGCAGTTGGGTCCCGCATTACCCGAAAGCGTATGACGAAGATGGATTTCGATGAAAAGACGGTCAACGACGTCACGAGACTCGTCTTTCTGAGTGGCCGCTTTAAGGGCTATGCAAACGGCTGGTCCGACTCGGCGGTCCGCAGATATGCGCGAGACGCCGGTCCGCTGCTCGGCGACCTGAA
>CAYUOD010000348.1:0-3620 GCA_964446225.1 uncultured Acidimicrobiales bacterium
CTGCGTCGTCCGTTGTGGTACGCACGCCCACTCAAGCCCTCTGCCAAGGCCTACCGGCTACCGTGATCAGCGCGTCAGCATCTACTGACGCGAAAATACTGTTCAGCTGAGCTTGAGAAACAACTGTTCCAGTTCGGCGGGATCGTGATCTTCAGCGCGATCGGCCATTGCCGCCGACATCAGTTTGAACCCGACGCGGTCGAGTGCGGACTTGGCCGCGGAAAGTTGAGTGACGATATCGCGACACTCAGCACCCTCGTCAACGAGCCGTTGCAGGCCACGAATCTGTCCTTCAAGCCGGCGCAGTCTCTTCGTGACGTCGTCGCTGGTCTCCGGTGGAAATCTCATGAGATAAGCATACCCCATGGGGTATGGGTTGACATATAGTCCAAATGTACGTATATTCGGTCTTATGACGTTTCGCAAACTTCTTCCGATCCTGCAATGGGGCCCCGGATATGAGCGTGCAAATCTGCGCAGCGACCTCGCCGCTGGGCTTACGGTCGGCGCAATGCTGGTGCCACAGGCCATGGCCTACGCCCTGCTCGCCGGACTCCCTCCTGAAGTCGGACTCTTTGCCGCCACAATTCCTGTGATTGTCTACGCCTTCTTCGGCACGTCCAGGCAACTCGCAGTAGGTCCCGTAGCGATCGTGTCTCTCATGACAGCTGCTGCGTTGGCCCCGCTCGTGGAGGAAGGTGCGGCCAGCTACATCGCGGCGGCGGCCCTGCTTGCCCTTATGGTTGGCGTAATCCACATTGCGTTGGGTGTTGGCCGACTCGGCTTTCTGGTCAACTTCTTGTCGCATTCCGTCCTGATCGGCTTTACCGCCGCCGCGGCCGTCATCATCGGCTTCTCACAGATAAAGCACATCCTGGGCATCTCCATCGAGCGTAAGGAGCAGTTCTATGAGACCGTGGCAGAAGTTGGACAGAACGTCGGCAATACGAACACGGCGACGCTTGTGCTTGGTGTCTCGGCCCTGGCGTCCCTGTTCTTGCTGAAGCGTTACCTGCCCAGGGTCCCGGCGGCACTTGTTGTGGTCATCGGCTCCATCCTGGCCGTTGAGGCCTTCGACTTGGAGAGCCGTGGTGTGAAGGTGGTCGGCGACATCCCCAACGCGCTGCCAGCATTCGGCCTACCTGACGTGAGCGGTTCGCTGCTCGGAAGTCTCGCCACGACTGCTCTGGTCATCACCCTGGTGGGCTTCATGGAGTCGATTGCCGTCGCCAAGGTCTATGCCCGGCGCCATCGCTACGAGGTGGATCCGAATAGTGAACTTATTGGTCTTGGAGCAGCAAATGTGGCCTCTGGGTTGTTCGGCGGCTATCCCGTCACCGGTGGATTCTCCCGCACCGCCGTGAATGACACAGCCGGAGCCCGCACGCCACTTGCCTCGCTTATTACCGCAGGCGTAGTGCTGCTCACCATCCTGTTCCTGACGCCGCTGCTCGCCGCCTTACCTAACGCGGCGCTGGGAGCGATCATCATCATGGCGATCGTCGGTCTCATAGACATCACTGAAATGCGTCACATCGCCCACGTGAAGCGCAGTGACCTGGTCGGTCTCGGCGTGGCATTCGTCGCGACACTGGTACTTGGTATCGAGTTGGGTATTGCGGTCGCGGTAGTGGCATCGATGCTCGTGGTCTTCGTTCGCATTTCCAAGCCGCACAGTGCGGTACTCGGCCATGTCGACGGGACGACGAGTTACCGCAACGTGGATCGATTCCCCGAGGCCCACACGCTCGACGGTGTTCGCATCATTCGAATCGATGCAGCCCTGTCTTTCATCAACGCGGCGAACATCAAGAAGTTGATCCTCGAACAAGCGGACACGATTGTTGATGAGCCTCGCGCTCTGGTGCTTGACGCATCGGGCATCAACGACCTCGATGCAACTGGTGTTGAGATGTTGAGTGAGACGATTCTTGACCTCGACGAGCGAGGGGTGATGGTCCACCTCACCGATGTGAAGGGACCGGTTCGAGACGTACTTTTGAGAGCAGGCATCTGGGGCGATCTTGGCGACAGGGTACACACCTCGACTCACGACGCCGTGGTGGCGATAAGAGACGAACGCCACGAGCGGCGCGACCAACGGCGTAGCGGAATTGATGAGCGCGGCGCGTTGGCCCCAACTCCGACCTCGGGCTCTGACGCGGTGTCCCATGCCTGATCCGGATATGGTCTGGCGCGAGCTCGTGGAAGCGCAGCGGTCGGCGCCATTGCGCGCGACCGGCTCACTGCCCAGGCATGAGCCCAGGGTCGCGGTGCTCGCGTGTGCAGACGCGCGCGTACCTCCTTCGGTACTCTTTGATCAGCCAGCCGGCAGCATGTTCGTTGTTCGCATCGCGGGCAACGGCGCAACCCCGGCAGCTGTGGCAAGCCTCGACTATGCCGTAGGCGAACTGGGAGTTGAACTTGTTGTTGTCCTCGGCCATGTTGGCTGCGGGGCCGTTCAGGCGGCTGCAGACGGTGTCTGTGAAGGGCATCTCGCACCCGTTGTGAGCTCTTTGTGCCAGCTGGCCAGAGACAACGAAACCAAAGATGCCGGACAGCTTGTACATCTCAACGTGGCCAGCGTCATTGCGGAGCTTGGCAGTGGGCCGGGACCGACTGGTCTCGCGTCACGCGCCGGACAGCTCATGATTCGCGGCTCAGTTTACGACCTACGCCACAACCATCTCTTAGACGTGCGGCCCTTGGTCGCCACATATAGCCAAACCCAACCGGAGAGAATATGACGACTAGCGCCCTTCCACAATCAGACCGCATCACTGCGGCACAGTTGCGTGAGCTTCAGGATCTGGATCCACAGATCCGCCTGCTTGATGTACGCACAGGCGGGGAGTTCGAGACGGCCCACATTCCAGAGTCGTACAACGTTCCGCTTGATACGCTCGTCCATCACCTTGAAGGACTTGCCGACGTAGACCATCCTGTGGTTCTCATATGCCAGACCGGTGGACGTGCATCGCAGGCCCACGACAAGCTTTCTAGAGCAGGCAAAGACACTTTGCATATTCTCGAAGGGGGAATGCAGGCATGGCAGGCCAATGGGGGAGACGTGGCCTATGGCGACACCACCCGCTGGGGTCTGGACCGCCAGGTTCGCGTTGTTGCCGGTACCCTTGCCCTGGCAAGCGTTGCTGTGAGCACCCTCCTTCCCGGTGCAAAGTGGATCGCCGCCGGTGTCGGCTTCGGCCTGGCATTCTCGGCGGTGACTAACACCTGCGCAATGGGCATGATGCTCGCCAAGCTTCCCTACAACCGTGCCGACGATTGCGACATCGAAAATGTCCTCGCCGGTCTCAACAGAAAGGCCGCATAAGTGGCACACAAGGATCACCCAATTACCGACTACAGATCAGCCGTTGGTTCAAACGGTCAGCTGATAGACGTGCGCGAGCCCAAAGAAGTAGCAGCCGGCACGATCGAGGGAGCGAAGAACATCCCGCTTGGACAATTGCCCGATCGGCTGACTGAACTCTCCTCGGATCGCCGCGTCGTTCTGCTGTGTCGTAGTGGAGGCAGAAGTACCAAGGCAGCAGAGTTCCTGACAGCATCCGGATTTTCGGATGTGGTAAACCTCGAGGGCGGGATGCTCGCCTACCAAA
>CAYUOD010000349.1:0-3608 GCA_964446225.1 uncultured Acidimicrobiales bacterium
CTGCCTCTCGGAAGTCGTTCGTGTTCTCCAAGAAGAATCCTGTCGCCCGTGATGAGGCGGTAGCGGTTATCAGCTCAGCGCTCGCTCACAACAGCGATGACCACGACAACAGCGATGACCACGACGGTGACGAGACCTAGCTCAGGACTCCTCGAGCGGCGGCGGCACCAGGATCTTGTCGACGCGATCGAATCGGATGGGCTGGAATCCGTCGAGAGTTACGGTCATATCGTCGGTGCTGCAGACATAGTCTCCGCCTGCTCCACCCATGAAGCTTGAACCCTGCGCAAAGACCGCCCCATCGAAGAACGGCACAGACGTTGTTACGTCCGCGTAGAACTCAAAAACGTCAAAGATCGACACTCGTTCACCATCAGCGGTGTACTTGCCTTGCGCGAAACTGTCGATCGTGAAGCCGATCTCCGTTCCGGCTGCGGCAATCGTGATGACGAGGCCATCACGCTGCTCGAGCATTACTCCCTTGTCGTCGAGCGAGGTGTAGTAGTTGCCACTGAACACGAATTCTGTGCCCGGAGGGATCCCGCCGCCCTCAGCCGCCATGGCCTCCCGGATCATTGTCCCGAATGTGTCGAGGTCGAGCGACCAGGTGCCGAGCATGCACGGATCGCACGAGGCTTCCTCGATGCGGTCGATCTGAATCTTGGCCGTGTGGGTGCCCTGATCGGTGGTAGCCACCACCATGTAGTTCGACTTCGCCTCACACTTCGAACGGACCTCTGGGAACACCTGCTTCCATGCACTCAGGTCTGTGCGATTGGCCGCTTCCACCATCGCAACTTCTCCGGGAGTCGTGGTCTTATCGGACTGGAACACGCGTAATTGCTCGTCATACTGAATGACATATCTGGCAGCGACAAACGGCTTCGCCTCAAACTCGAGTGTCTTGCCCTCATCGTTCTTGGATACAGTGCTGCGCGGAACGATAATGAAGCTGCCCTTGGGAATCTTGGCACCATTCGCGTCGCTGATAGCGCCCGCCATGAACTCCATGACGAAGCGTTGGAAGTCAGGCCCGTAACTCGCCAGCGCTCCTGCCCCGCCGTCCCCTGCGTCGATCATCTGCTGTTGCAGGTCAGCCACGGCTTTTGGGGATTGACGGTTAGCAAGAAACTGCCACCAGATCCACGCATCGTACGAAAGAGCGCCGAGTGGCTTGGTGCGCGAATCGTCGTCGAATGTGCCGAGCCAGCCATGCTCCTCGTTGACATCCGGATAGACCACGTTCGAGAAGTACGTGGCGCCGCCTTCTCTGATCCAAGCAGTGTCTGTAGATACGCCCATGGGTGAACCGTTGTAGAACTGCACGCAATGCCATGCCTCATGGGCGACGGTTTGTTGGAATGGCCCATCCCCCGCGAACGATGCGGGGAAGAGGCTGATCGGACAACCTGTAGCTGGGGTTTCGGTATCCCACTGGCCACTGACAGTTGCCACGGCATGTCTGCCACTAGACCCGACTGTGTCAGCCAGCGAGAATACGACCGTCATGTCGCCGATCGTTCCCAGTATCGAGTAGGTCGAAATACTCTTGATCAATGCCTCGCGAGCGAGCAAAGGCAGGTTCACGAGCGTTGGATCGTCGTTATACCAGCTCGGATACAGCACCTGCAGCGTGACTCCCTCGACGACATCCTCGAACTTTTTGTAACAGCCCTCAATGACTGCCCAGTCAGAAAAGTCGTCGGGGTCCAGCGGAACGCAGTTTGCCGATGCCTGCGTACTGAAGTTCGCCTGCTGGATAACGACGTTGCCTGCATCGGTCTGAATGACAGTTGGCTCGGGGGGACCTGCGGCCTCTGGTTGTGCTGCCGCGCTGCTGCTCAGCATTGCGATGACTTCGTCAGACGGCACCGCGAGTTCGTACCAGCGTTTCAGCTCAGCGAGTTCGTCGTCGCGGTAGTCGCCGTTCAGTGCCAGCGCATTCGCCCTCTGGAGCACGTCGCTGAGTTCTCCGGTCGCGATGTCGCCGACACCTGGGACCTGTTCTGCGGGCACAGCTCCGTATGCATAGCCGAGCACGGTCGTGAGCCCTTGGAGCTCATCCCAAAGTCCGCTTGCGATGCCTTCATCGACAACTTCACCGAGCGTGGATGGACCCCGCTCCTCGATCTCGACCTCGCTGAGCTCGCCGGTGTCCGGATCAAGTACGAATTCGACAGATACTGCTCGAGCTTGTGTCGTCGGAACTGAAACGCCGGTCGTCGTCGAGTCCTGGACGTCTAAGGCGCCTGACTCTTCTGACTCGGGGGCCTCGGTGGCGTCATTCGCTTCGCTGGTATTGCTCGACGCTCCGTCGGAGTCGTTGCCAGAGCAGGCAGCGAACAGCAGTGCGGTACCGACCACAAAGACCAAGGCGTAGCGCCTGCGTCCTGCCATGGCTCGGAGCATACGTCACTCAACGATATCGTGCTCAGATGCGTCGCTACAAAGGATTCATCTCAGATAGCGACCGCCTGGAGCGGTTCGACTTTCGTACCGATGACGTGCTTATCTCGACACCGGCCAAGTGCGGCACGACGTGGATGCAGACGATAATTGGCATGCTGATTCTGGGACGTGTCGACCTGGGGGCGCCGATCAGCACGATCTCGCCCTGGCTGGACATGCTGACCCGTTCCGAGGATGAGGTCTTCGGTCTACTTGAGGCACAGACGCATCGTCGGTTCTTTAAGACGCATTCGCCTTTGGACGGTGTTCCTCGACGTGATGGCGTCACCTACATCACGGTGATTCGTCACCCGCTGGATGTCGCGCTTTCGGACATGGATCACCGGTCCAACATGCAGGTAGAGCGGGCCATCGAGCTACGGGTAGCTGCGGTTGGAGAGTACGTGCCGGAAGGTCCACGCACTGAGGCGCCACCCACCGACCCCGCCGAGTTTCTGCGTTGGTTCATCGACAACGACCGTGAGCCAAGTGGCAGTGGACCCTATGGTCTCGCCGATTTCTGCAATCAGGCTCGCGCCTCCTGGGAAGCTCGCTCGGAGCCGAATGTGCACCTCTTCCACTATTCGGATCTGTGGAACGACCTCTCTGCAGAAATGCGCCGAGTCGCCGAGGCCCTCGATGTGGACGTGGCCGAGCAGGATCTCGCTCACTATGTCGAGGCAGCCTCGCTGTCATCGATGCGCTCTCGAGCTGAGCACACCGTGCCAGAGGCCGATGTCGGCATGTGGAGATCGACCGACGACTTCTTTCGCTCGGGCGGCACCCGGGATTGGGCGTCGCTGTTGAACGATCGTGATCTCGGCCACTTCGAGGACCGACTCTGGGACCTGGCTGGCGATGCCACTCCGTGGATCCTCGGGGGCCGCAGCGCACTCACATAAATGCCGCTGCCCAGATGGATACGAGCCACGCCTAGACCAGGGCCGATGACCCAGCGGCCCTCCCGGTCAGAGTGAGCCCGGCCTTCAACCTCATGTGGCGAGCAAACACCTGAATGCTGCGGAGCCGTCCAAGGAGCCGCTCACCCCCCACCAGTGATCACGGTGGCTCGAGGCTGATGGTTGCGTCGGTGTGTTTGGTGAGCGTCCAGCCTTGGTCGTGGATGAGGTGATGGTGGTGGTTGCACACGGGTACGAGGT
>CAYUOD010000350.1:0-3585 GCA_964446225.1 uncultured Acidimicrobiales bacterium
TTCCTCGAGGGAGCCTGAGTACTGCCTGCACCGAGCGTCGGTTCTGTCTGTAACGGGCCTGAAGCCATGCTCGCCGCGGTCGACGCAGGTGGTATCGTAACGGGACACATTCCGGGGTAGCTCAGCTGGCAGAGCAAGCGACTGTTAATCGCTAGGTCGTGGGTTCGAGCCCCACCCCCGGAGCCAACAGAGGCCACAGCCTAAGCTGTGGTCTCGAACCGTTTTTAGGGCCCGTAGCTCAGTGGTTAGAGCAGGCGACTCATAATCGCTCGGTCGTGGGTTCGAACCCCACCGGGCCCACTTCTCAGGCATTGTTCAAGTCTGTTCGCGCGAAGCTCGATACCGGTGTTTCCGCAGACAACTGAGGAGACACCGTGTCCGACGCACTGACGGTTTCAGACTCGGACGGCACCTCTGCCACGGGCTAGATCTGTCGCACCCGATACTCCGGCTGCCACATCTTGGCGTCAACCGCTTCAGCGATAGCGTCCTCATCGAGAAAGTCGGCCAGGCCCTCTGAGACGGCCTGGCTGGCTACCGCGATTGCTACGTGTCGGGCAACCGAACGGCACTCTGATATCGGGGGCAGAAGCGGGGCGCCAAGTTCGCCGCTTGATGCGGGGGAGAGTTCTCCGACCGCGCTAGCGGCCGTGGTCATCATCGCATCTGAAATCCCGGTGGCCGTGACGGCGACCGCCCCAAGCCCGATGCCCGGGAAGACGTACACGTTGTTGACCTGCGAAACGTGGTGCTCCACGCCATCATACAGAATCGGCTCGAACGGACTACCTGTTCCAATGATCGCTCGACCATCGGTCCAGCTCACGATGTCGGCCGGTCTGGCCTCGGCGCGCGGCGTCGGGTTGGACAGCGGCAGCACGATCGGTCGCTCGACGGCGTCGGCCTGGGCGCGGATGACTTCCTCACTAAAGAGCCCCGCCTGCCCCGTCACACCAATGAGCGCGTGAGGCTGAACGTGCTTGACTGTCGCGAGCAGCGACATGGTGCCGTCAGCGCTGAGCTCGTCGACCTCTGAGGCTGACCGGGCGAAGCGGCGCTGGAAGTCCTGCAGGTCGTCCTGGTCGTCGCGCAGTAGCCCGTAGCGGTCGACCAGCCAACAGCGGTCTATGGCGTCGTCCTCACTCAACCCGGCCGTGACGAGCGCCCGCACGACCTGTCCGGCGATACCTATGCCCGCTGATCCGGCTCCCGCGATGACCAGACGGAGCTGATTTACCGGTGTTCCGCTCATTCTGAGGCCAGCCGCGACTGCTGCGGTTGCTACGGCCGCGGTGCCCTGGATGTCGTCATTGAACGAGCAGATGTGCTCACGATGCCGCTGAAGAAGTCGTGTGGCATTGAGCTGGGCGAAGTCCTCCCACTGCATAAGAACATCGGGATGGCGCTCGTGAAGTGCAGCGACGAATGCGTCAACGAGCTCGTCGTACTCGGCGCCCCTGAGTCGCTCATGGCGCCAGCCGATATAGAGCGGACTCGACAGCAGTTTCTGATTGTTCGTCCCGACGTCCAGCACCACCGGCAGCGATCGAGCGGGATTTATCCCGCCAGCGGACGTGTAGATCGCGAGCTTGCCGATCGAGATTCCCATCCCACCCACACCCAGGTCACCAAGACCCAGGACCCGTTCTCCGTCGGTGACCACAACGACTTCGAGCTTGTTCTCGCCAATCGCGTTGTCGAGGAGTTCGGGGATTCTGTGTCGCATCTCCCAGGAGACATACAGGCCGTGTTCGCTACGGTAATTCTGGGACCAGCTCTCACATGCGGCACCTACGGTCGGGGTGTAGATGACTGGCAGCACTTCGGCGAGGTTGTCCGCGAGGAAGCGGTAGTACAGCACAGAGTTGCGCTCTTGGAGGCCCCGCAGGTACCGGTGTCGGTCGAGGTCGCTGGCTTGGAGGTCGTAGGCAATGCGGACACGGTGGAGCTGGTTCTCAATAGTTTCCACCACGGGAGGCAGAAGACCCTCGAGCCCGTACCTATCGCGCTCCTCAGTGGTGTAGGCGGTGCCTTTGTTGAGATAACGGTTCGAGAGCAGCGACCAGCGGGTGTCCATAGCTCGACTGTAGTGATTCTGCGGCGGTGCGAGACTCTCACAAGCCCAGGAGCCCCGTCAGGTGAGGAAGAAGCGCACCCAGACGTAGCCGAGAATTGCAAGAATCCCGATAACGAGGCCTGCTGTGGCGAGACCCTGACCTTTTTCGCCGCTCTCAAGCATTTCCTTCTTGGCTTGAAAGGAGAGCACGATTGCGGCTGGGCCAAGACCGATTCCGAAGATGAACAGCCCGACAATGCCGGACACGAGTGACCAGATCGCCTTCTTATTGGTGCCAAGTTCTGTCGTCTGTACCACTGCCTGCGGTTCAGATACGGCAGTGCCGGTCGTAGCCCCGGCGGCTGCCCCGCAGGAGGTGCAGGTCTCTGCGCCCGGTGCCATCTCTGCTCCGCATGCTCCGCAGAAGGTCGTTTGGTCGCCCACTGAAATGTCTCCCTGTTGTAAAGCCTCTCGCGAGCCTAGTTCCCCGCGATGAAGATCAGTCCGACCACGCTGAGAACCGTGACGATGATGCCGACGATCACCCCGGCCGTGGCCAGTCCTTTACCGCCCTGCCCCGAAACAGCGATCTCCTTTTTGGCTACGGTCCCGAGCCAGATGCCAATCGGACCCGTGATAAACCCGAGAAATGCGAGCCCAACGATACTGAGTACGAGCGACCAGATCGCTTTCGTGTTTGTGCCCGGAGCGCCCTGCTGTGCCGCAGGGGATCCCATGGCCTGCGGTGCTGCGACGGATGGCTGTGGGGCTGCATCGAGCGGGGTACCACACGAGCTGCAGAAGGCCTCATCTGTGGAGGTCGCAGCGCCACAACTGGTACAGAAGTTCGGTTGGTCGCTCACTGGCTGTCTCCTCGTGCTGGGGTCGACGCTACTCGCTGGACAAGTGCAGAACGAGACCGGCATCGGTAGGGCATGCCATAGCAACGGTATTGGTCCACGTCTAGATTCCGCTGGTGGCAATTATGGCGAAAATTGCGACGAGAGCGAAAACGGATAACACAGTTACAACAATGCCAATGATGAAGCCTGCGTTAGCCATGCCTTGTCCCTGTTCGCCTGAGATGGCGATTTCTTTCTTGGCCATGCTTCCAAGCAAAATCGCAGGGATGGCTGTAAGAACACCGAGCATGACGATGCTCAGAATGCCAAGTACGAGCGCCCAGATTGCCTTGCTATTAGTTTTCTGCGCGACTGGGCCCGTGAGCGGCATAGGCGCTGCTATTGGGGGTCGTGTGTCTGGCCCTACTGAGCTGCCGCACGACGCGCAGTAAGTAGCGTCTTCGTCGACCTCGTTGCCGCAACTGCCGCAGAATGTCACTTGGTGCACGTCTTCGCTCTCGGGGTTGAGTATCTGAATGTAGTGGACTACCTCCATCCTCAGGGGTGATTGGAGGTTCTGCTTGTTGCATCGAGTCGAGTATTCAATCCAGCGAGGCGCTCAGGCCCGGTAATCTCGTGATGGACGATAACTATCTTCACGAAGGCAACGAGATGTCGGCAATTCAG
>CAYUOD010000351.1:0-3580 GCA_964446225.1 uncultured Acidimicrobiales bacterium
GCGTAGGTCATGAAGGCGGCGACTGGCTTACCCCAGAGCGCGGGAATCCGCTTGAGCTTGCGCGAGTCACCCGGTCGGTGGCCGGCAATGACCAGTCCATCCACCCAGGTGCCGATAAACACGATGTCGGCTGCGGCGATTGCCTCAAGATCTGGCGATCCGGCTGAGGACACGCCAACTTCGACCCCGAGTTCGGCCAGTGAGGTGGCGATGAGCTCAGCAGCTCGCTTGGTGTTCCCGGTACGGCTCTCAAACAGGACTTGTGCCTTCATGGTTCAAGAATAGGCCGCGTTGATCGCTGCGTCTGGATACCTGGGCTTTTGGCGCGTCAAGCCACGCAATTGGGGCATCAAGCCATATAAACAGTGGCGCGGTACACTTGGTGAGTGGCGGGCCATGTGCTGTGCGCATGCTCGGACCCGACAACGTTTGGATTTCCGGTGGAGACACGAAGGTGCAACCGCAGGTGACTGTCGCAGCGAAGAGCGGTGTGCGACGCCCCAGATTTGGTCGTCCCTACTCGTATCCGCGCGATCAGAGTGTGACTCAGCGCCGGAGCTACATCATCCGCACGGCGCGGCGCATCACGGTGGTGCTGCTTCCAACCTTTGCAGCGTTGCATGTGCTTCCGAATGGTCCAAAGGCTCTCGCGTTTTCGCTGGTCACTTCTGGCGCACTGGCTCTGGTCCTTGTGGCAGTCAACATTTTTTCGAAGAGCTACGCAGACGAGGAGGATCCTGCTCGTCTGCTTATGCTGCATCGGATCGAACTCGCCGCTGACAGCCTGGTAGTGGTTCTTGCAAGCTGGCTGCTGCTTTCCCAACCTGAGTCGGGCGGCTGGTTCATCCTTGTACTTCCGCTTCTTGAGGGCGCTATGCGTCTGGACCGTCGAGGGGCGTTTGTCGCTGGCGGTTTCGTGGTTGCGGCGCACATGGTCGGTCTGCTCGCGGGTGCCGCCCTGTACGACGACGTGCACACGCCTTCACTCAGCGTGTTGATTACCCGTGCTGCCGCACTGGTCGTGGCCGGCTTCATTGCGATGGCCTTTGCCGAGGAGTTCGAGCGCGAGTCGGAGTTCGCTCTGCGAGCTCGAGCAGACCAGGAGCAGCGGTCGGCCATGTTGGAGATCGTTCTGCGGGCGAGCTCTGAGATGAAAGAGCTTGAGGTAGAGCACACGACTCAGGTGATGATGGAGGCGGTCTACGAGCTGGGCTTTCGTGGGATCGCTATTGCGACCGAGGTGGACACTGGTTGGGATATCGACGAACTCAGCCCGATGTTTGAGGCCGGTGACGGCGGAGTACGGCTGGCGAAGGTGGTCGCTACTTTGACTGCCTTGTCGCGCGAGGCGATTTACCTTTCAGAGGAGATCCTGGATGTGCAACTGCACGACCAGTTTGCTCTGGCGGGTGACGTTGCGGGTATTCCGATCTATCGTGGCGGCCCAATGCACTGTGTGCTTGTGGTGAGCCATCAGCGCATCGGTCATTTCGAGATCGAGATGGCAGAGGTGCTCGCTGCTCAGGCGTCCACGGTGCTGGACCATGTGCGCATGTTTAATGAGGCCGAGGAACTACGCGATCAGTTGAGTCACCGTGCGTTCCACGATGAGCTCACTGGGCTGCCGAATCGGGCCGAGTTCACTCGACAGCTTGAGCGTCGCATGACCCGCGGTGAGTCTGAGGATGATGGTGTTGCGGTGCTGTTCCTGGATCTGGACGGCTTCAAGGACGTGAACGATGCGCACGGCCATGCCGCGGGCGACATTCTGTTGGGAGCTGTGGCTGGACGTCTCCGCAATTGCGTGCGCCCCGACGACCATGTGGCCCGTCTGGGCGGCGACGAGTTCACCGTGTTGTTGACTCGTACCGACAGTTCAGACTCGGCCAGGTCTGTGGCTCGGCGCATTCAGGATGTACTCGCGCGGCCCTACAACGTGAACGGCCAGGAGTGCCATATCGACTCCAGCATCGGGGTCGCGTTCTCTGAGGATGTCAGTGTTGATCCGCTGACGCTGCTCAAACGAGCGGACGCGGCGATGTATCAGGCGAAGCGTGGCGGCAAGGCGCAGGTCCGTGTGGATGACGGCTCGCACCTGCAGTTGGAGCTTGAGACTTGGATTCAGTGAGGCCGTCCGTTTGACCTGCTGGGTTTGGCGCGCTGACATTGAGGAGTGCCGAACCCCAAACAGAGCCTTCCTACGGGCTTCGGAATTCTCTGGCTCACGGTTGCCCTTGATCTTCTCGGCTTCGGAATCGTCATTCCCTTGCTGCCTATTTACGCGCAGCGATTCGGTGCAACGGCGTCCACAATTGGTCTGATGATCGCGGCGTATTCGGCCGCCCAGCTGGTGATGTCGCCGATTCTTGGACGGCTGTCTGATCGCATTGGCCGCAAGCCGGTGCTGATTGTGTCGTTGCTTGGCTCTGCTGTGGGTAGCTTGCTGACGGGCTTTGCCGGGTCGCTTTCGATGCTGTTCGCTGGCCGAATCATTGACGGTGGTTCTGGCGCGAGTATTGCTGTGGCGCAGGCTGCGGCTGCGGATATGGCTGATCCGGAGCAGCGTCCTCGTCTTATGGGTCTGCTCGGGGCGGCCTTTGGCATCGGATTCGTGCTGGGACCTGCCATCGGCGGCCTGGCAAGTCTTGTGAGCCCGGAGCTGCCGTTCTTGATTGCCGGTGCCCTAGGTCTGGGTAATGCCTTTGCGGCGTGGAAGCGTCTGCCTGAGTCGCACAAGCCTGCGGGCAAACCTCGTGTCGATGGACGGGTCGTTATGAACTCTGGCGTGCGGCGTCTGCTGCTGGTCGCGTTCACTTCACTTGTTGCGTTCAGCGCCTTCGAGGCGACGTTTGCTTTGCTGCTTGAGTACCGCTTTCAACTCACGCAGGCGGGAGTCGGGTTGGTGTTTGTCGTGGTTGGGCTCGGCCTGTCTGGCGTGCAGGCCGGACTGGTGTCCCGGGTGCATTCAACGATGTCGCCCCGGCACATTCTGCATTTGGCGATGATGCTGCTCTGTGTCGGGCTGATTCTGCTGACGACTGTTCGGGGTTGGCCGATGATGGTGCCGGCCTTGGGCTTCATCATTGTTGGTTACGGCTTGATTTCGCCAACAATTGCAGTGGAGCTCTCTGGTGCCGTCGACGGCCAGCGAGGAGCTGTGCTCGGTGTGCAGCAGTCGGTGAACGCCTTCGCCCGGATTGTCGGGCCGATCATGGGCGGTCTTCTGTTTCAGCATCTTGCTCCGGGGGCGCCCTACTTGGCTGGCGCGTTGATTGTGGCCGTGACGGTGGCGATCTTGTTGCCGGTGCGCTCGCGGGATCCCGAACTGGTCGACGCCTGATGAGCCCACTCACGAGCAGCTTCCTCCACGGGGTCGGCGGCAGGGCCTCGCGTCGATGAGCGTGGAGTCGTATGCAGAGTTCCCGGAGTTCGCTGGCTTGCTGCTTGAGGAATCGCGCATCACGCGTATTGCCGACACCCCGACCTCCGTCCGATTCGAGGCCGAGATCGCCCTGCTCGGTGACCACGCCCTCTACTCGATACCTCGGGCCGGCGAGATCCACAGCTATGCGCAGGTCCG
>CAYUOD010000352.1:0-3570 GCA_964446225.1 uncultured Acidimicrobiales bacterium
TTTACTCATGGAAAGTACATATGTCTGAGGACCTCTTTCGTTGCGGTACAGCAACGGCGATTGGCAGTCTGCCCCACCTCGATCCGGTCGCGGCGGCGGCCTACTCATTTGCGCGGTTTCCCGATCTTCCGACCGTGCCCAGCCTTCCGGCTCGTGGTGCTCACGAAGGCATGATCCAACAGGGTCTGCGTGGGCTGGGCGGAGTCGAGTTCGCTGCCTCCGGGGCGCTCTCTGTGGAGGTGCCCAGGCTGTCCGCTGGAGAGCTTGAGCAGGAGGTCATGTTGACCGAGAGTTTCGATGCGTTCGTGAGCGCTGCTCAGGGTCACCCCGGTTGGATCAAGCTCCACGTGACCGGACCCGCGACTCTGGCTCTCGCTCTCATGTCCGCGGGACTTCCATTCGAGCAATCGATCCGTGCTGGTGGCTTCGCGTGCCGAAGCGTCGCGGCGGCGCAGTTGGACGCACTGCGAGTAGCCGCTCCGGACGCACGTTTTCTCGTGACGCTCGATGAGCCGAGTATTTCACTACTCGCTTGTGAGCTGACGATGACTCAGCATATGGGCGCTTTGGATGAAGTCTCCCGAGTCATTGCCGAACTAAAGCACAGCGCGACGACCGGCCTTCACTGCTGCGCCGAAGCGGACTGGAATCTGCTCATAGACACGGGTCCAGAGGTGCTTTTCAGTCCTCTGGAGACGGGCATTCTTGCGCTTCCAGAACCACTTTCTGCGCACCTCGACCGGGGCGGCTGGGTGTGCTGGGGAGTCGTTCCCACCGCACAGCCTGTGGGCTCGACGGGCGACCACCTCTGGAAACGTCTCGCGAGCAGTTGGTGTGACCTCGTGCGGGCTGGCTGTGATCCAGTGCGACTCCGGACGCAGGCACTCGTGTCTCCCGAATGTGGCCTGGGCGGTCAGGGTGAGAGCCAGGCAGACCGTATTGTCGAACTCACGCATCGGGTGGCTGAGCGGGTGCACGACCAGGTGGTGGCTGTCCGGTTTGCGATGGGGGCATAGGTCCCGTCACAGCCCGGCTGTAAGTTGGTGCGGGTGAATGACGCGCCGGACGAGATACCCGCAGCGATATTGCAGGAACTCGATGAGCTGCGTTCAGCGCTGCGCGGGCACAGCGAGTCGTACTATGCGGGGCAGCCGACGGTCCCCGACGCCGACTTCGATGCCCTTCTGGCACGGTTGCGCGAGATTGAAGAGGAGTTTCCTCGGACCGTCACTAGCGACTCGCCCAGCCAGCAGGTCGGCGCGACGGCGAATGCCACGTTCGCTCCTGTGGCGCACAGCGGACGGATGCAGTCCCTCGACAACGCGTTCGATCTCGCTGAACTGCGCGCCTGGCAGACGCGGGTCGAAAAGGGACTTGACGGTGAGCAGGCCGAGTATGTCTGCGAGCTGAAGTTCGACGGGTTGGCGGTGTCGCTGCGCTACGAAAAGGGCATGCTGGTGCAAGCAGCGACGCGGGGTGATGGACGCGTCGGCGAAGATGTGACAGCCAACGTCGCCACGATCGGCGACGTACCGAAACGCCTGCAGGGTTCGCCCCCCGGGGTGCTCGAAGTGCGTGGTGAGATTTACATGCTGCTGGCAGTTTTCGCCGAGCTCAACGAGGCTCAGGAAGCGGCTGGCAAAGAGCGTTACGCCAACCCACGGAACACTGCCGCTGGCTCGTTGCGCCAAAAGGATGCGGCCAAGACCGCCAAGCGCAAGCTGAGCTTCTGGGCCTACCAGGTGGGCGAGGAACTGCCTGGTGTCACCGGCCAGTTCGAGACACTCGCCCAGCTGAAGAAATGGGGCTTCGCCGTCAATCCCGAAATGCGCTTGGTGGGCACCTTCGCTGAAGTCGAGGCATTTGCCGCGCATTGGCAGGAACACCGACACGATCTCCCTTACGAGATTGATGGAGCAGTGATCAAGGTCGACGATCTTGCCAAACAGCGCCGCCTTGGCAGCACTGCACGAGCTCCTCGCTGGGCCATTGCCTACAAGTTCCCGCCAGAGGAACGTACAACGCTTTTGCTGAACATCTCGGTGTCTGTAGGCCGAACGGGCCGCGTCACTCCGTTTGCGGAACTTGAACCTGTGTTTGTCGGCGGTTCCACCGTGGCCGTGGCAACACTGCACAACGAGGATCAGGTCAAACTCAAGGATGTCCGCCCTGGTGACACCGTGATTGTGAGAAAGGCTGGCGACGTCATTCCCGAGGTGCTCGGTCCGGTGCTCTCCGAACGTCCCAAGAACTCCAAGCCGTGGGTCTTTCCGACCCACTGCCCGTCTTGTGGCACCAAGCTGGTCCGCGACGGAGATGACGCAAATACCTACTGTCCTAACGAGCTCTGCCCGGCCCGCCAGGTGCAGGGAATCGCCCACTTCGTGTCGCGGGGGGCAATGGACATCGACGGGCTTGGTGAGCGACGCGTCGAGCAGTTGCTTGCACAGGGACTTATCAACGATGTCGGTGACATCTACTCACTTGATGCTCCGACTCTCGGCAAGCTCGATAAGTTCAAAGAACTCTCGCAACAACGGGCGCTCGCGGGTATTGAGGCGTCGAAGCAGCGACCCCTGCCGGCTCTTCTGTTCGGGCTTGGTATCGAGCACCTGGGACCGAGCGGTGCTGAACTCCTCGCCGAGAACCTGGGCTCAATGGCTGCGATCATCGATGCCTCGATTGAAGAGATGGCCGAGATCGAAGGAGTGGGCGATGTCATTGCGCAGAGCGTGCGTGACTACTTCGACCGCGACTCCAACCTCGCAGTCATCGAGAAACTGCGTCTCGCTGGCTTGCGATTTACCCACGAGATGGCCGAGCAGCTGCCGCAAACCCTCGCCGGAAAGGCCGTCGTCATCACCGGCTCACTCGAGGGCTTTTCACGTGACGGGGCTGCCAAGGCTGTGAAGGCCCGGGGCGGCAAGTCGCCAAGCTCTGTATCCAAGAAGACCCTCGCTGTTGTCGTCGGAGAGAATCCCGGAGCGTCCAAGCTCACGAAGGCGGAGTCCCTTGAGATACCTGTTCTGAACGAGGCAGGATTCCTGTTGTTACTGGAGACCGGAGAGATGCCGTCCTAGACCACCGAGAAGCACCAGTCCACGACGGCGGTATTCGTCGGGTTCACAATCTCGAAGATGTCTGCGGTCACACACAGTTCGCCCTGGGGGAAACGTTCGAAGACCTTGTCCGGCCCTGGCGTGAAGAACAGTTCGAACAGAGGATTCACATGGGTCTGGGTCTTGGGGTCCCAGCGGTCCAACTCATCAAGAGGGATTGCCACTCCGTCGATCGTCAACTCGGCGTCCCACCCACCAATGAGGTCTATTCCAGCTCTCGCCTGAGCGGGAGACTGTGCGCCAGGCAGCGGGTCCAAACGTTCAACTGCCGGGTGATCAGTGCCACCTGCGCTGTTCGTTCCGCCTCGCAGAGCAATGGTGAGCAGCGCAAACGCGAACAGGAGAAGCCCCGCGACGATGATGCGACGAGTCCAGGACGTTTCGAGCTCGATAGTGTTGCTCACACAATCCATTCTGCTCTACGGCGCCCTACCCCGAAAGCGCGCGCTGG
>CAYUOD010000353.1:0-3567 GCA_964446225.1 uncultured Acidimicrobiales bacterium
TACGTCGATGAGCATGTCGTCCGCAAGGCCGGCAAGGCAGCGAAGTAGCGAGGCATCATGACTGATAAGGCGAAGCAGAAGCGCGAGGCTCGCAACCGACGTCATCGTCGGGTGCGCAAAGCAGTGCGCGGCACCGAAGTACGGCCCCGTTTGGCCGTTTTCCGCTCCAATAAGCACATCAGTGCCCAGGTCATCGACGATGACCGAGGAGTAACACTGGCGTCCGCATCAACGACCGAGAAGGCGTTGCGTAGCGATGCGTCAGGAAACAAGGATGCTGCCACAGAGGTCGGCAAGCTCGTAGCAAGCCGTGCCAAAGACGCGGGAGTCACCGTTGTTGTGTTTGACCGCGGCGGCAATAGATATCACGGACGTGTTGCCGCTCTGGCAGACGCGGCACGCGAAGCAGGACTGGAATTCTGATGGCGAACAATGACAACGACGGACTCAGAGAGTCCCGGGTCATCAACATCAACCGAGTGGCGAAGGTCGTAAAGGGCGGACGCCGCTTTGCCTTCACCGCCTTGGTGGTCGTCGGTGACGGAAACGGCCAGGTCGGACTCGGCTATGGCAAGGCCAAGGAAGTACCTCTGGCAATCCAGAAGGGTACAGAAGAAGCCAAGCGCAATCTCTTCCGTGTCCCGATGGCCGGAGATTCCATCATCCATGCCGTTGAAGGTGTACAGGGCGCTGGACGCGTCATGCTCAAGCCTGCAGCCCCCGGTACCGGCGTTATAGCCGGTGGCGCGGCGCGCGTGATCCTCGAAGAGGCCGGTATTCAGAACATCCTGGCGAAGTCACTCGGCTCCGACAATCACATCAACCTTGCGAAGGCGACCATCAATGGCTTGAAGAGCCAGATGCGTCCCGACGAAGTTGCCGCTCGACGTGGCCTCGCCACCGAAGAGTTTGTTCCTAAGGGCCTCAACGAGGCCTACAAGGAGTCCAAGCGCAACGAAGGCAAGACGCCAGATGAGGCCAGCCGATGAGTGAGCTCAAAGTCACCCAGATCAAGTCGGCCATTGGATCCAAGCCTAAGCATCGCGGCACTCTGCGTGCCCTGGGTCTTGGTCGTATTGGCAAGACGAACACACTCCCCGATCGACCAGAGATCCGAGGCATGATCGCCAAGGTTCCTCACATGATCGAAGTAGAAGAGGTAGAGGCCTAGTCATGCTCAAGGCACACGATCTAAAGCCCTCTGAGGGTGCGAAGCGAGCGCGTAAGCGCGTTGGCCGCGGCACTGCCGGCAAGGGCGGAAAGACTGCCGGCCGTGGAACCAAGGGTCAGCATGCCCGTAACACGGTGCCAGTTGGATTCGAGGGCGGCCAGATGCCGCTCATTCAGCGCATTCCGAAAGCCAAGGGCTTCAACAACCCGTTCCGCATCGAGTATCAGGGCATCAATCTTGATGTTCTTGATGCCTGCGGCCTCGACGAGATAAGCCCAGAGTCGCTGTACGCGAAGAGCCTCGTGCACAAGGGTGCGCTCATTAAGGTCCTCGGCCGTGGTGAGATCTCACGCGCGGTGACAGTCAAGGCACATGCGTTTTCCAAGTCCGCTGAAGGTGCCATCACCTCCGCAGGCGGTACGGTTGAGATTCTGTCCAAGCCGCATGGGGATCGTCGTCCTCCGGCCCAGGGCAGTGCACACACAAACCGCTAGTCCGAGCTAGATACCGATCAGGAGCGCTTGGTGCTTTCCAAATTCACCAACATGTTCAGAGTTGCAGAGCTGCGGCAGAAGGTGGCTTTCACCTTGGTTGTCATGGCCATCTATCGACTCGGCGCGCAGATTCCCGTCCCAGGAATCGACTATGACGCCGTCGTGCTGCTCGCAGATCAGAGTGGTCAGGGTGGCATCCTCCAGCTGATGAACCTGTTCTCAGGTGGTGCTCTGGGTGCGTTCGCGCTCTTCGCTTTGGGCATCATGCCCTACATCACCGCGTCGATCATCATGCAGATCCTGGGCGTAGCTATTCCGAAGCTCGAAGAGTGGCAGGAGCAGGGCGCGGTTGGCCAACGCAAAATGACGCAGGCTACGCGCTACTTCGCACTTGGTATTGCCTTTTTGCAGGCAACGGCTCTGGCCTTCATCTTCGGACGAGGCACCGGCTCGAACACGCTGCTCGGTGGCCAGGTCGCAGCCATCGTTGTTATCCCGGACTTCACCTTCACCAGAGTTGCGATCGTGGTGCTCACACTCACCGCAGGCACTGCTTTGTTGATGTGGATGGGTGAGCTGATCAGCCAGCGAGGCATCGGCAACGGCATGTCGCTGATAATCTTCGCATCCGTTGTCAGCAGCCTCCCTGCGGCGGGCGCCGCGTTGAGAGCTGAGAAGGGCAACTTCTTCCTCGTTGTGTTGATCGGTGGTGCTATCGCACTGATGGTCGGCATCATCTTCATCGAGCAGGGCCAGCGCCGGATTCCGGTACAGTTCGCAAAGCGAGTCGTCGGCAGACGCCAGTACGGCGGGCAGAGCACCTACATTCCCTTGAAGGTGAACCAGTCGGGTGTAATCCCGGTCATCTTCGCCAGCTCAGTTCTGCAGATTCCCCTGCTTCTCAGCAACACGCTGCCATGGCAGTGGCTGGACAACTTCATCAACAATCAGCTCACTTCACCAACGAGCCCGTTCTACATGCTGTTCTTTGGCCTGATGATCGTCGGCTTCGCCTACTTCTACACCGCCATTACGTTTGATCCGGCCAAGCAGGCCGACCAGCTTCGTAAGCAGGGCGGTTTCGTGCCTGGTATTCGGCCGGGCCCGCAGACTGAGAAGTACCTGAGCAAGATTCTGAATCGCATCACTTTGCCCGGAGCGGTGTTCATCGCCGGTGTGGCACTTATCCCGACCATCCTGCTTGTGCTCTTTGGTGGCCTCGATTCGGGTGGCGGAAGCTCAAGCAGCCTCCAGCAGTTCGCATTCGGTGGCATTAGCCTGCTGATCGCAGTTGGCGTGGCACTTGAGACCATGAAGCAGATCGACTCCCAGCTCATGATGCGTAACTACGAAGGCTTCCTGAAGTGACATCAGCGGCCAGCGAGAACGCGAAAGTCCAGTCCATCCGTCTGGTTATCTTCGGTCGCCAGGGGGCAGGAAAGGGCACGCAGTGCGCGCGCTTGTCTGAGCACTATCAGATCACCCATGTATCCACCGGTGACATGTTGCGCGGCGCGGCAGATGCTGGCACTCCCTTCGGCCTTCAGGCCAAGGAGATCATGGACCTTGGCGAGCTTGTACCAGATGACGTGATGATTGGTCTCGTAAATGAGCGACTCCATGAGGATGACTGCTCGCACGGATTTCTTCTCGACGGCTTTCCACGCACCCTCGATCAGGTAGACGCACTTGACGAACTGCTCGCGCCGGCGTCGGTGCAGCTTGCTCTGAACTTGGATGTTCCTGAGGATGTCGTCATGGAGCGTATGCTCGCACGAGGTCGGGAGGACGACACCCCGGACGCCATTCGCAAACGTCTTGAGCTGTATGAGGCCCAGACAGCTCCGCTGTTGCACTGGTACTCAGATCGTGATCTTGCTCTTCGCATCGACGGTGTTGGTA
>CAYUOD010000354.1:0-3566 GCA_964446225.1 uncultured Acidimicrobiales bacterium
CCACGACCTCCGCGAGTTTCGTGTCGTAAACCCCGCGCTCGACTCCAGCCGACTCGAGCAGCACCGACGGCACACCAGCTTGCTCGGCTCGCTGTGCCGCGTAAACAGTGCTGTTGCAGATGACACCCACGACCTTTGCGTCGAGCTTCGCGGTGGCGCAAGCATCAAGAATCGCCTGCAGGTTCGTCCCGTTGCCAGAAGCCAACACCACAAGTCGCGAGGTCACAGCAGTGTGACTCCTGAGAATCCTTCGACGAGTTCACCGATGATCCAGCTGGGTTCGTGGATGAGCTTGCGCACCTCGTCCACCTGCCCAGCAGCAACCACGATGACCATACCAATGCCCATGTTGAAGACCCGGTGCGCCTGCTCGTTGTCGATGCCGAGTTCCCTCACGAGATACTCAAACAGAGGCGGCGTGGGCCAGGAGGAGGTGTCGATCCTTGCTCCAATACCTTCGCTCAGTACCCGTGGTGTGTTCTCAATGAGTCCCCCGCCAGTGATATGCACCAGCGCATGGACAAGATCGGCGGCAAGCACCTCGTTGAGAGCAGCGAGATAGCTGCGATGTGGAACAAGCAGTGCATCAGCGAAGCTGGCTGCGGACCCGGGCACGATCGCGTCCGGCCCGACTCGGGACAGCAACTGACGTGCCAGTGAATAGCCATTGGTATGCAGCCCGGTCGAGCCCAGCCCGATGAGCACATCACCAGCAGCGAGATCATCCCGCGGGAGCAGCGCGGCCTGCTCGATCGAGCCAACGAGCGTCCCGGTGACATCCCAGGCCCCCTCGCTCAGCACGCCGGGCATCTCGGCTGTCTCACCTCCCAGTAACACCACGCCATTCGCCCGACAGGCCCTGGCCATACCGGCCACGATGCGTGCAACCACATCGGGATCCATCTTCGCCGCTGCAATCCCGTCCAAAAAGAACAGCGGCTTTGCGCCTTGGACGAGCACGTCGTTGACGCCGTGGTTCACGATGTCCTGCCCGATACCATCCCATTTACCCGTGAGTTCAGCGATGAGAGTTTTGGTGCCGACACCGTCGGTGCTCGCGATGAGCACTGGGGCATCCATCGCCTTCAAGTGAGCAGCACTGATCGCTCCGCCGAAAGCACCGATGCCACGGAGAACCCGCTCGTCATGGGTGGACTCCACAGCCTCGGCAATGCCTTGGACAGCAGCAGCTCCCGCTGAGATATCGACCCCGGCGGCGGCGTAGGCATCTACGGCCACACCCCCGATATCGGTGCGGTAGTGCATGCCGCTGAACTCGACACAGCCGACCGCCGCGTAGGCGGCGCGTAGCGCAGCTGAGAGATCTTCTGCCACAGCGGTTATGGCAACTACTCGGCCACCCGCCGTCACGAGGTCTTCACCATCTCGTTTCGTGCCAGCATGAAATGCGACAATCCCATCACGCCGACTGACATGATCGATGCCGGTGATCTTCTTCCCAACCGCGTACTCAGCCGGATACCCGCCGGAGGCGAGCACGACCGCACCCGCCGCGGCCTGCTTCCAACGCACCATCTCGCTGCTCAGCGTGCCGTTCACGCAGGCGTTCATGACCTCAAGCAGATCACTCTCAAGCAACGGAAGGATGACCTGCGCCTCGGGGTCACCGAAACGACAGTTGTACTCAAGCAGGCGAGGCCCCTCAGTGGTCATGATGAGCCCGGCATAGAGCACACCAACGAACGGCGTGCCCGCCGCCGCCATTGCGTCCATCGCGGCAAGAAGGAACTGCTTCGTCAGACCGTGCAGTTCAGATGGTGGGACGATCGGAGTCGGGGCGAACACGCCCATGCCGCCGGTATTGGGCCCCAAGTCGCCGTCAAAGGCCCGCTTGTGGTCCTGCGCCGGAGGCATCGCCACAACCGACTCTCCGTCGCAGAAGCCAAGGAGCGAAACCTCCTCACCGAACAGACGCTCCTCAAGGACGACACGGGAACCAGAATCAGCCATTGCATGTCTCAAGGCGACCCGAGCCTCATCCTTGTTCTCTGGCACCACCACGCCCTTGCCCGCAGCCAGGCCATCCGCCTTCACCACAACTTCAAAGTCAACCGATTCCAAATAGTCCAGGGCTGCTGTGAGATCATCGAAGCTGGCATAGCGGGGACCGGGGATTCCCGCTTGTGCTGTGAACTCGCGGGTGAACGTCTTGCTCCACTCAAGTTGCGCCGCGGCCTTCGTTGGCGCAAACACCTTTACGCCAGCGGCGACGAGGTCATCGGTAAGTCCCTGGGCCATCGGCGCCTCAGGTCCGATGACGACAAGCGCCACATCGTGCTCCTGGGCGAACGCCACAACAGCCATTGCATCGGCCACATCCAGATCTACGTTGTGCGCCTCGGTACCGGCATTTCCCGGTGCAACGAAGAGAAGCTCCATCAGCGGCGACGCCAGCAACGAGTGAGCGATCGCATGTTCACGACCACCCGACCCTATGAGCAGCACATTCATGCGAGCACTCCCTCGAATCCCCTTTTTGAACCAGCCGAACGAATCTCAATCGGGTAGTCGCCCGTAAAGCAGGCATTGCAGTATCCGTCGTCGCGGCCCACAGCTTTCATCATGTGACCAACGGACAAGAACTTCAGCGAGTCGGCGCCAATGTGCTCTCGTAGTTCGTCCACATTGAGATGGTGGGCTATGAGTTCTTCGTAGCTGCCCATCGCCACGCCCATGTAGCAAGGATGGGCAATCGGAGGACAGGTAATACGCAGGTGCACTTCAGTGGCGCCCGCTTCACGCACCAGCCTCACAAGCGGGCCGGACGTCGTGCCCCGCACAATTGAGTCGTCGATCATGACTACACGCTTGCCAGCGAGATTCTCGTCCAGAGTCATGAACTTCATCGCCACTCCCTGCTTACGCAGACTCTGCGTCGGCTCAATAAACGTTCGCCCGATATAGCGGTTCTTCGTGAATCCCTCGTTGTACTCAATGCCCGAGACCCTGGAGTAACCAATGGCAGCCGGCTGCGACGAATCAGGCACCGGGATCACGACATCAGCATCCACCGGTGACTCGTGTGCGAGTTGTTCGCCGAGCCGCTGGCGGACTTCATGCACGCTGAGATCGTCCCAGACCGCATCTGGTCGAGAGAAGTAGATGTGCTCGAAAGTGCACCTGGCGAGCACCGCCGCCTCGGGCACAGCCTGCCTGCTGCGGAGAATCTGTCCCTTCAACGAGACAATCTCTCCGGGTTTCACTTCACGAATCTTTGTTCCGCCAACCGTCCTCAGAGCACCGGTCTCTGAGGCGACCATGAAGCCACCCTCAGGCAGTCTGGCCACCGAAAGGGGACGGAAGCCGCGCGCGTCACGAGCAGCAAGAACGCGGTCGGCAGTGAGCACCACGAGCGAGAACGCACCCTCCCAACGTTGCATGGCATAGGCAAGACGATCCTCCCAGGTGTCCCCCGGAGATCCAGCCAAGGTCAATGCCATGACCTCAGTGTCTGAGGACGATGACAGGCCCGCGCCCCGCTCAAGAAGCTCCTGACGCAACTCACCCGCATTCACCAGGTTGCCGTTGTGAGCAACGCCGAGCAC
>CAYUOD010000355.1:0-3543 GCA_964446225.1 uncultured Acidimicrobiales bacterium
GTTATGTCGTCAAGCCGGCGAAGGTTACGC
This sequence comes from uncultured Acidimicrobiales bacterium, assembly GCA_964446225.1. GTDB lineage: Bacteria > Actinomycetota > Acidimicrobiia > Acidimicrobiales > Poriferisodalaceae > CAYUOD01. The sequence continues at coordinate 31 of CAYUOD010000355.1, forward strand.
CGGGTGAGTACACACAGATCAACGGCAATACAGCGACCGCATGGGGGCTTATCGCGGGGAGCCAGCTGGCTGGTCTACCCCTGTTCCTTGGCAGCTACCCGATCACGCCGGCCAGCGACATCCTGCACGAACTTTCGAAACACAAGAACTTCGGCGTTCGTACTCTGCAATGTGAGGACGAGATCGCAGCCGTCGGGGCCGCACTCGGGGCCTCTTACGGCGGACATATCGGTATGACCACCACCAGCGGACCAGGTCTGGCACTGAAGACCGAGATGCTGGGCCTGGCGCTCATGGCGGAGCTTCCGCTGGTTGTCGTGAATGTTCAGCGAGGTGGCCCTTCAACCGGACTGCCGACCAAGCCCGAACAGTCTGACCTGATGCAGGCCATGTACGGCCGCCACGGTGAATCTCCTGTGCCGGTCGTTGCAGCAAAGAGTCCATCCGACTGTTTCTCCGCAGCAATTGAAGCGACTCGAATCGCCGTCACCTACCGCACGCCAGTGCTCCTGTTGACCGATGGATTTCTGGCCAACGGCACAGAGCCCTGGCTGCTACCGGATGTCTCCAGCCTGGCGCCCATAGAGCCTGATCAGCTGCGCAGCTATAACGCCGTCGACGAAAACGGTGAGCCGACGCTCATGCCATTTGCACGCGATCCTGAAACGCTTGCACGGCCCTGGGTAGTTCCTGGAACCAAGGATCTGATGCATCGGATCGGCGGACTCGAGAAGGCCGACGGCACCGGAAACGTCAGCTACGACTATGAGAACCACGAGCGGATGATCGATCTGCGCGCTGCCAAGATCGCTGGGATCACAGTGGATGACGTCGAGGTGGAAGCTGATGCAACTGCAGACATCGTCATTGTTGGCTGGGGCTCTACGTGGGGTGCCATCGATGCTGCGGTGGCGATTGCTGCTCGTGAGGGATTCCGCGCTGCTCACGTCCACCTGCGTCATATCAACCCGTTCCCGGCAAATCTTGGTGAGGTCCTCGCGCAGTTCGAGAAGGTCATCGTTCCTGAGATGAACAAGGGGCAGTTGTCAAGGTTGCTCCGTGCCGAGTTCCTGGTGGACGCCAAGTCCATCTCGAATACACGCGGCCAGCCGTTCAACGCCCATCAACTTGCGAGACAAATTGCCGACCTTGGAGGTGCGTCATGACAGATGTGGTTGAGACCACCAAGAAGGACTGGTCAACAGACCAAGAGGTGCGTTGGTGCCCTGGCTGCGGCGACTACTCGGTCCTCACCGCAGTACAGATGCTGATGCCCGAACTGGGTGTGAACCGCGAGGACACTGTGTTTATCTCGGGTATTGGCTGTGCGGCCCGGTTCCCGTACTACATGAACACCTATGGTTTCCATACCGTGCATGGCCGGGCTCCGGCGATCGCCACGGGGCTCGCGGTGGCTCGACCTGACCTTCACGTCTGGGTCGTCGGCGGAGACGGTGACATGCTGTCAATCGGCGGAAATCACCTGATTCACGCGCTGCGTCGCAACATCAACATGACGATCCTGCTGTTCAACAATCAGATCTATGGACTCACAAAGGGCCAGTACTCGCCAACCTCCGAGGTTGGGAAAGTCACCAAGTCCACGCCCTTTGGATCACTGGATGCGCCGTTTAACCCGGTTTCTGTTGCCCTTGGGGCCGAGGCCAGCTTCGTGGCGAGAACCCATGACATGGACCGCAAGCACATGATGGAAACTTTCCGTCGCGCCCACCAGCATCAGGGCGCCGCTGTTGTGGAGATCTACCAGAACTGCAACGTGTTTAATGATGGCGCCTTCGAGGACATCACGAAACGCGCTAACCGCGATGCGATGCTGATTCCGCTGGTGCACGGCGAGCAGATCCGATTTGGTGACGACAATGAGAAATGCGTCGTCGTGGGACACGGTGGCGCAGAGATTGCCCTCGTCGCCGACGTTCCGGATGCCGCAATTGCTGTGCATGACGAAACCCGTGAGAACCCTGCCGTTGCATTCGCCCTGTCACGGCTGAGCCATGGCCCCCACACTGCGACCCCTATTGGCGTGTTCCGAGCCGTAGAGAGAGCCGAGTACGCCGCTCAGGTAGCTGAGCAGGTGAGCGAGGTTGCCCAGGCGAAGGGCGCTGGACACCTTGAGAAGCTGCTGCATTCCGGTGGCACTTGGACTGTCGAGTAGCGTCCGCTGGCCTGGGTTCTTGACCTCGATGGTGTGGTCTGGCTGGGGCGGGATCCCATCGACGGTGCTGCTGATGCAGTAGACCATCTCCGTGCCCGTGGGCACGAAGTGGTGTTTGCCACGAACTTCTCGATGAGTCCCGTCGGGGTCATCGAGGACGCTCTGGAGAAGATCGGAATTCCCGCGTCTGGTGACGTCATCACCTCGTCAATGGCCGCGGCATCAGTTATGGAAACTGGTCAGAAGGCTGCAGTTGTCGGTGGCGACGGTATCCGAGAGGCACTGCTGGCCCGGGGCGTCGCTATCGTCGAACTCGGACAGCCTGCAGACGCCGTCATCGTGGGCCTCAGCTACGACCTGAGTTACGGTCTGCTGGACAGTGCGTTTGCCACCCTTCAGCAGGGAGCCAGACTGATAGCGACCAACGCTGATCCGACCTATCCGGACTCTCACGGGCTCCATCCGGGTGCTGGCGTAATGGTGGCGGCGCTTGAACGCTGCTCAGGCCAGACCGCGCTGGTGACAGGGAAACCTAACGGCCCGCAGGCAGACCTGGTACGACAGCGCGTGAGCCACGCAGATGGCAGAGGTGTCTCGGGTGGTGTTGCAGACATGATGGTCGGCGATAACACCGAGTCCGACGGGCTGTTCGCAGATCATCTGGGCTACCCGTTCGGGCACGTACTCACCGGCGTCGAAAAGTCCGCGTCACCAAAGGCGAGCTATGTGGCCCCTAGCCTCATCGTGTTGGCACAACGCCACGGTTAGGGCAGGCAGCTATGTCGGGTCAGCATTAGGTGGCCAAACGGAACCGTCTCGACGCCGAGTTGGTCAGACGCGGCTTCGCAGAAACACGAGCGCAGGCAACTGAACTTGTGGTGCAGTCACTCGTGATCGTGGGTGGCGCACCCGCGACCAGTCCCGCCAGCCAGATCGACCCAGCCGCGGCGCTGCACGTGCTTGACCCACCGAGTACTTATGTCGGTCGAGGTGGACGCAAGCTGGAAGCGGCACTCGACCGCTTTGCCATTGATTGCAGTGGCCTGTGGGTTCTCGATGCGGGCTCCTCAACGGGCGGGTTCACGGACTGCGTCCTGCAACGTGGTGCTACGCGGGTCATAGCGGTAGACGTCGGGAGAGGACAACTTCACCAGAGGCTGCTGACCGACGAGCGTGTGGATGTGCGAGAGCGCACGGATATCCGCAACGTCACGCCTGCATCTCTACAGCAGCCTGTAGACCTCATAGTGGCTGATCTTTCATTTCTGGCGCTCCGCAAAGTGTTGCCAACGCTCACCGATCTCGCAGCCGAGCGTGCGAATCTGCTGCTTCTGGTG
>CAYUOD010000356.1:0-3520 GCA_964446225.1 uncultured Acidimicrobiales bacterium
TTCCGGGCCTCGACTCCCAGCTTGCTACAGATCTCCTCATTGACGCCCAGTCAGATCGGGCAGGGCTTACCGCGCAGGTTGTCGTTACGCCCATTGCAGAGAATGCCACGTTCTTCGACTCAGTTGAGGCGCAGTCCGCACTGGCGGAGGTGCAAGCCGGAGCAGCTGGGCTGCCGAAGGTGATCAGCACCAACGATCCTGCTGGCGCGGTCGCAGAGGGCGCTGAGGCTGCTGTGTTGAGTGGCGCTGTGTCACAGGACGGACGCATAGCGCTTATTCGGGTGCAATATCCAGTCGTGGATGACCTGGATCGAGGCGATCTCCTGAATCTCAAAGAGTTCGGCACGCAGATCGCGGAGGATTCTGCGCTGCAGGTTGAGCTGAGCGGTGACCTTTTCTTCACCTTTGAGGAGCCCGAGACGGGTCTTGGCGAGATGATCGGCATCATCGCCGCGATCGTCATTCTCCTCCTGGCCTTCGGGTCACTTATAGCAATGGGACTCCCCATAGGCATGGCCGTGTTTGGCCTGGCCCTTGGTGTGAGCTCAATGTCGCTCATTACCTATTTCGTAGACATTCCAAGCTGGGCGCCTCAGATGGCCAGCATGATTGCTCTGGGTGTGGGTATCGACTACGCCCTGTTCCTTGTCACGCGGCACCGAGAGTTTCTTGCCCGCGGCATGACCATTGAGGAGTCCGTGGGACGCGCCGTCTCGACCGCTGGACAGGCCGTCATCTTCGCTGGCAGCATCGTAGTTGTCGCCATTCTGGGTCTTGCCGTCGCGGGTGTCCCGGCGATGACCGCTGCAGGTATCGCCACCTCGGTGATCGTGATGCTGATGGTGATCGCCTCAGTGACTCTGCTGCCTGCTTTCCTGGGTCTCACGGGTCACTGGATCAACCGCCTCGGTCTCCACAGGACACGTCCCACTGACGGCCAGACAATTAGTGTGCGCTGGCAGCGCTGGGGTAAGCATGTGACACGCCACGCTTGGGCTTATGCGATCGGCACGACAGCGTTCCTGTTGGCCCTCACTGCCCCGGTGCTGGCACTCCAGTTGGGATTCCCTGACGACGGAGCGCTGCCCGATAGCCGCACGGAGCGTCGTGCCTACGATCTTCTGGCCGAGGGATTCGGCCCTGGATTTGCCGGTCCGTTGGTCATAGCGGTCGACATTTCTGCAGATGCCAGCGTCGTTGATCCTCTGGTCGCCGCCATTGCTGCTGACGAGGGTATCGCCGCCGTAGCGCCCGCTGAGGTGAACGGTGACGCAGGGGTGGCCACGATCATTGCGTTCCCGACTACGGCACCTCAGGATGACGCAACCGTTGGCACCGTCAGGCGACTCCGCTCTGAGGCGTTCCCGCCGATCATGGAGGGAAGCCAGGCAGTCGTCCACGTCGGTGGTGCAACAGCCAGCTTTGCAGACATAGCTGAGCGAGTCTCTTCTCGACTGCCCTATTTCATCGCCGCGGTGATCTTGATGTCGGTCATGCTGCTGACACTGGTCTTCCGTTCGATTCTCGTGCCGATCAAGGCGGCTCTGTTGAACCTGCTGAGTATTGGAGCGGCTTATGGAGTGATGGTGATGGTCTTCCAATGGGGCTGGGGCAAGGGCCTCATCGGCCTCGAGTCGACCGTTCCCATCGTTTCGTTCATCCCGATGTTCATGTTCGCGATTCTGTTTGGTCTCTCGATGGACTACGAGGTGTTTCTCTTGTCACGTGTACGGGAAGAGTATCTCCGAACAGGCGACAATGAGGCTTCGGTCATTTATGGAATCGCCAGCACTGCCCGGGTCATCACCTCTGCAGCTCTCATTATGATCTCGGTGTTCCTCGGCTTTGTTCTGGGCGAAGATCCCGTCATCAAAATGATGGGCCTTGGCTTGGCGACGGCCATCTTCGTTGACGCAACCATTGTGCGAATCGTTCTTGTTCCGGCCTCAATGAAGCTCATGGGCGACGCAAACTGGTGGATCCCCGACTGGCTTGACCGCATTCTGCCTACGATTGACATCGAGGGAGAGAGCGGGCTGCCCGCTCCGGAGATGGAGGACGATGGGTTCGATGAAATCGTGCGCGAAGAGGTACTCGTCTGATGCATGAGGCGATGACTTCAGCAACAGTGCAGAGCACAGCACCATGAAGGCGGTTGTCTATCGTGAGTACGGTCCCCCTGAGGTTGTTCGAGTTGAAGAAGTCGACAAGCCAACCGCGGAAGCAGACGAGGTGCTGGTAAAGGTCCACGCTTCGTCCGTGAATCCCTATGACCTGCATTTCGTCACGGGGTGGCCGTTTCTCATGCGTCTTCAACTCGGGATCTTGAAGCCGAGGGAACCAATTCTCGGCGCCGACATGGCTGGAGTCATTGAGTCGGTAGGCGCCGACGTCGGGCATCTTGGGCCAGGCGATGAGGTATACGGCGACGTGCCGAGAGCCTATGGCGAGTATGTCAGCGCGGCAGCGAACCGTGTTGTTGTCAAGCCGAACAATCTCACATTTGAGCAGGCAGCCACGGTGCCTCTCGCAGGGATCACCGCCCTCCAGGGACTACGCGACAAAGGGCAGCTCACATCGGGTCAGCGGGTGCTCATCAATGGAGCCTCAGGAGGCGTTGGCACCTTCGCGGTGCAAATAGCTAAGGCCCTTGGAGCGGAAGTGTCTGCTGTTTGCAGTACCCGGAACGTAGAGCTGGTCACCTCGCTGGGAGCGGACCACGTCATCGACTACACCAAACACGACTTCGCTACTGGAGGCCGAGGTTACGACCTCATCCTCGACAACGTTGGGAATCGCTCGCTCAAGGACTGTCGGGGAGCATTGGTGTCGGGCGGCAAATATGTGGCGGCGGGTGCGCCCAAGGGCCACCGTATCGGCCGTGGGCCGCTTGCCTTTGCCCTGAAAGTGACGGCGGCATCGCTCGTGCGCCGCGACCAGGTATCAATGTTGATGGCGAAAGTGAAGCCTGAGGATCTCGTGTTCCTGCGCGACCTCATCGAGTCTGGGAAGGTCGTGCCAGTGATTGATCGAATCTACGATCTGCGCGAGACAGCCGAGGCGCTCCAACACCAGAGCGATGGACACGCGCAAGGCAAGACGGTCATTCGGGTCAGGCCCGCTTAGGTCATCCGTGCGTAACTCCGGGCTGCTACAGCAGACCGGAGTTACGCACCGATAGTGTACGAATGGTCTACGCGCCCATGGCCTTAGCCTTGAGGGACGCAAACTCGTCATCGGTAATGGTGCCTGAGTCCTTCAGACTCTGGAGCTTCTGCAGTTCATCTGCAGTGCTTGCGCCGCCTGAAGCTTCCTGGATGTAGGCGCGTGTGGCCGCATCCTGGCGCTGGACCTGGTTTATCGTGCGCTCCTGCATCTGGTCGCCTCGTGCGATCAGGTATACGAAGATACCGAGGAATGGCAGGAAGAGAACAAAGATGGACCAGAGGCCCTTGCCCCAGCCGCTCAGATCATCGCTGCGGAAGATGTCCATGAATACTGAGATCAGTATCCAGATCCA
>CAYUOD010000357.1:0-3509 GCA_964446225.1 uncultured Acidimicrobiales bacterium
CGACTCAGATCTCCGAGTCTAGGCCTCGGGCCAGAAGCTTTGACCGCGCCTCGCCGACGACGTACAGCGAGCCACACACGAGCACAGTGTCATCCACACCCGCCAGCGACATGGCCCGGTCCACAGCATCGCCAACGTGCGGCTCGATCTCTACGGCGCAGCCCAGGGCTTTCGCAGCCTCCGCCACCTCTTCGGCAGGAATCGCCCGTTGCCAGTCGGCTGCTGTGGCCACGACCACACGCGCCCGACGAGCATCGAGAGCCTCGAGAATGTCGCGGGCGTCGTGGCCGTTGTTGGTGCCCACAACGAGAATGAGATCTCCCCCGATGGCAAAGTCCTCGCGCAACGTCAACGCCGCGGCATGGGCACCGTCGGGATTATGAGCGCCGTCCACAAGTACGAGCGGCGAGCGGCCAAGCACCTCAAAGCGACCCGGATTCGTAACTCCGGCGAGACCTTCCTGGAGGACTTCGGGATCGAAGGCCCTGCCAAAGAACGCCTCTGCTGCGACAATCGCAGTGAGCGTGTTCTCACCCTGATGTCGACCGTGCAACGGCACGAACAGATCCTCATAGGTTGCCCATGGCGTCTCAATGCTGAGCAGACGTCCACCGACCGCTACCTCATTCGAGGTGAGTTCGAAGTCCTCTCCGGCCACCAGCATGCGCTCCGACGGCTTCTCGGCAAATATCGCCTTCAACTCAGGATCTCGTTCACCCAGTACAACCGTGGAATTGGGTTTGATGATCCCCGACTTTTCGCGGGCGATATCGTGGCGGGTCGGACCGATGTAGTCGACATGGTCAAGGCCAACGTTTGTGACGACCGAGACCATGCCGTCCACCACGTTTGTGGCGTCCCACGTGCCGCCCAGTCCAACTTCCACAACCGCGGCATCAACTGCAACTTCCTCAAACCAGCTAAACGCGGCCGCTACGAGAATCTCGAAATAGCTCGGATTCAGCGACACCAGATCGAGCACTTCTGCGACCGACGAGATCGCCGCCGCAAACTCATCGTCGGTTGTCGCTATGCCGTTGCGGCCGATGCGGTCATTCACCCGCTCCAGGTGAGGAGACGTGTAGGTGCCGACCGACAGGTTGTGTTCTGCGACAAGGGCCGTGACGATGCGGGCGGTCGAGCCCTTGCCATTCGTACCGGTTATGTGAACAGCCGGCGCGAGGTGCTGTGGGTTGCCCATGAGTCCCATGAACTCAACCATGCGGTCAAGTGATGGCAGTTCGTGCTTGCCAACCCGAAGGGCTTCCAGGTTGATATGCCCCTCAAGAAATGCGAGCGCCTCGTTGTAGTTCACACGTTGATGTTAGGAGGCTGCTCGCCGAGGTTGGTCCGGAACAACTTCTCCCCGAGGAATTAGCGTCGGATTCACGTTCTCAAGCACGACCTGCTCGGTGATCTCGACGCCGCCAATGTCTTCTCTTGACGGCAAGTCATACATGACGTCAAGGAGAACCTCTTCGAGAATCGCCCGGAGCCCTCTGGCCCCGGTGCCTCGCTTGACAGCGAGATCCGCGATTGCGACGAGGGCACCCTCGTCAAAGCTGAGCTGTAGGTCTTCCATCTCGAAGAAGCGCCGGTACTGCTTAATAAGAGCGTTCTTGGGCTCCTGCAGAATGCGGATAAGCGACTCTTGATCGAGTGGTGCGACAACGCCCATAACAGGCAGGCGACCAACGAACTCAGGAATGAGCCCGTACTTCAGCAGATCTTCTGGCAGGACCTCAGTGAAGAGTTCCTTCTCGTTCACATCCCGGCTCGTCGGCACCTCAGCCAAGAAGCCGTACCCACCCTTACCAATGCGCTTTGAGATGATTGTCTCGAGACCGTCAAACGCACCACCACAGATAAACAGAATATTTGAAGTGTCGATCTGAATGAAGTCCTGATGTGGGTGCTTCCGGCCACCCTGCGGTGGTACTGAGGCAGTTGTGCCTTCAAGGATCTTGAGGAGCGCCTGCTGGACACCCTCACCGGAAACATCTCTGGTGATCGAGGGGTTCTCGGACTTGCGGGCGATCTTGTCGATCTCGTCGACGTAAATGATTCCGGTCTCGGCCTTCTTGATGTCGTAGTCAGCTGCCTGGATGAGCTTCAGCAGAATGTTCTCGACATCTTCGCCAACGTAACCAGCCTCGGTGAGGGCGGTGGCATCCGCGATCGCGAACGGAACGTTCAGAAGACGAGCCAGGGTGCGAGCCATCTCGGTCTTGCCGCAGCCAGTCGGGCCGACCAGCATGATGTTCGACTTCGAGAGTTCGATATCTGACTCGCCGCGGTTCTGCCCGGACTGCACCCGCTTGTAGTGGTTGTATACCGCTACTGAAAGAATCTTCTTGGCCTGGTCCTGGCCGATGACATATTCGTTGAGGAACGAGAAAATCTCGCGTGGTTTGGGGAGTTCCCCAAAGCCCAACTCACTCGCACCGGTGAGTTCCTCCTCGATGATTTCGTTGCAAAGATCAATGCACTCATCGCAAATGTAGACCCCTGGACCCGCAATGAGCTTCTTCACCTGCTTCTGCGTTTTTCCACAGAACGAGCACTTCAGCAGCTCTCCGGTATCACCAAACTTTGCCATTCGACGTCTCCTCAGGCCCTACGCAGACCGAATGGGGCCGTCGTCGAGTGGATCTCGTGCTGAAATAACCTCGTCAATGAGACCGTACTCCTTGGCCGCCTCAGCGGTGAGGATGAAGTCGCGGTCGGTGTCTTCGTGAATCTTCTCTTCAGGTTGCCCGCTGTGGGCAGCGAGTACACGATCAAGACTCGTACGCATTCTCTCGATCTCCGCGGCGGCAAGTTCAAGGTCAGTCACCTGTCCCATCGCCTGTCCCCAGGGCTGGTGCAGCAAGACCCGGGCGTGCGGCAGCGCGAGGCGCTTGCCTGGGGTTCCACTGGCAAGCAGAACTGCTGCCGCAGATGCAGCCTGGCCCAGACAGATCGTTGAGACGTCGTTGCGAACGAACTTCATCGTGTCGTAGATCGCGAAGAACGCTGTGATGTCGCCGCCGGGAGAGTTGATGTAGATGTTGATATCGCGATCTGGGTTCTCTGACTCCAGGAAGATCAGCTGAGCCGAGATGACATTCGCTACGTAGTCATCGATGGGAGTCCCCACAAAGATGATGTACTCCTTGAGGAGCCGGGAGAACAGGTCTTGGCCGCGTTCTCCCCTAGGCGTCTCCTCGATGACAGTTGGTACACCGTAGCTATTCTCGAACGAGTTGATCACCAGTGGATTCCTTTGGCTAGGCGTCTATTTCTTCTGTCGACGATTCTTCGGGCGGGTCGAGCAGAGTTTTGTCAATTACTGAACCATCTGATTCGTCAAGCGCTTCAGCCTTCTCGATCAAGAGATCAAGGGCCTTGCGTTTGAGCAACTCTGACCGTACTCCCATGAGACCGTCAAATGTCTCTAGGCGACCACGAATGGTGGTTACCTTCTCTCCCAATCTATTGGCTGTTTCTTCAAGTTCAGCGTCAATATC
>CAYUOD010000358.1:0-3508 GCA_964446225.1 uncultured Acidimicrobiales bacterium
CTCCAAAGCCCCAAAAACCTGCTCCGCCAGCGTACGTGAATCAATAATGCTCATCTTTAACTTTTCTCTCTCACATTCACTCCACTACCCAGTTGCGGCATAGTTCCCGGCCACGATTATTCCAAATGCGTCTCCGCACATGGGGTATGGCCCATCATCTTGATGTACTCACCCGACAGGTCGGGCCAGGAACCTCCGACTCGGCGAGCTAGCTTAGCTGCCTGCTGACAGAGAACAGTCGCCCACAGACCGAGAAATTCAAGACTACTGTGAACTCACTGTCAGTTAGCTGTTGACTGTCAACAGCAAACTCGGGTACGCTCAGCCGCACTCGCCTGAGGGAGAAAGAACTCATGAAGTTTCTATCGTGGAAATGGTTAGCAGTCCTATTCGCAGTGAGCTTGGTTGCCGCATCTTGCGGAGACAGCTCTGACAGCGGAGATAGCGGGGACAGTGCACCCGCAACAACCGAAGCATCACCCGCAACAACAGAAGCACCGACGGCCACGACCGGCGAGTCGGAAGCCCCGGCAGAAACAACAGCCGCACCAGCTCCGGAGGGTGGCGTCCTCAAGATAGCGGTCGCTGCCCCTGAAGAAGGCAACGACTTCGGCTGGAACCAGCAGGGCGTTGACAGCGCAATAGCTGCTGCTGAAGCAATGGGCATCGAGGTCGTTGTAGCAGACGCTCTCGGATACGACGATCCTCGTCCGACCCTCAGAGAACTCGCTGACGATGGCGCTGACCTGATTATTGCCCATGCCAGTGGATTCAACACCGCCGCACCCGAGATTGCCGAAGAGTTCGACGTGCCAGTCGCAATTGTCGACCTGCCAAGTGCCGTCAAGCCCGGCCTGGTCGCTGACTACACAACAACTCCTCACGAAGGTGCCTATCTCGCTGGCTATCTCGCTGCAAGGATGACACGAGGTAACACGCTCGGTGTCGTCGTATCTGGCGAACCACCAAGCTGGAATGCCCAATCTGCAGGATTCGCCGACGGAGCCCGCTCAGTCACCCCCGATATCGAGCTGCTCTATGCCGTCATCGGACCTGCCGCCTACTCTGACGCTGCTGGCGCCAACCGCGTCACAACAGCGCTCATCGCCGCAGGTGCCGACATCATCTTCGGCCAGGGCGATGGAGCCTCATTTGGCATGCTCGAGGCAATCGAGACCAACGAGGCCACCGACGGAGGCAAGGTCTTCTTCATTGACGTAATCGGCGACAAGTCATCCATTGACGACAACAACAACCTTCTGTCCTCAGTGCTCTGGGACTTCAGCGGTGCATTTATCCGAATGATTGAGGACATCAACGCCGGCACCTTCGGCGAATCCAACTACGACCTCGGTCTCGCCGACGGTTCTGTTGATCTGCTGCAGACTGACCTTATCCCTGACGATATCTGGGCCGAGGTACAGGACCTGAAGCAACAGATCCTCGACGGTGAGGTAGTCGTAGAAAATGTCTCCGATGCTGACGCGGTGCGTGAGCGCATGTCATCAGTGGACGCGGCCGAAGGCTAGTCTCCCCGGAAACCAGCTCCTGGTGTGGGTCGCAAACCAGTACCCCTCGTACCCGCCGCCGCCCACACCAGGACAGAGTTGCACGAGTTGTTCTACACGTGCTCGTTAGACCTACGATCGTTCGAGAAGATGGGCGCACTCAGAAGGAAATGGTGAGCAACGTGGACTCCGAACAGTCGGCCCCTACGGTTGAACTGGTCGACATCTCTAAGACCTACCCCGGTGTAATCGCCAACGACAGCATCGACATCTCGCTGAGGCCCGGGGAAGTCCACATCCTTCTTGGCGAGAACGGCGCAGGTAAGTCGACGCTCATTGGCATCCTGAGCGGCATGATCACCCCCGATGCCGGACAGATCCTCGTGGCTGGAATCCCTGTCAGCATCAAGTCGCCAAAGGATGCGCTTGAGCTTGGCATCGGCACCGTGTATCAGCACTCCCTGCTTGTCCCCACTCTGTCGGTACTGGACAACATGATGCTCGGCTCAGCCGACTGGTTCATCCTGGATCGAGCAAGTGCACGACTCCGGCTGGCAGAACTCTCCCAACTCTTAGACATAGAGATCGACGGTGACACCACAGTTGGCGATCTAGCTCTGGGCCAACGCCAGCAGGTCGAGATCGTCCGAGCACTATGGAGAGGAGAACAAGCTCTCATCCTGGACGAACCCACTTCGATGCTCACACCCAAAGGCATCCGGGCCCTCGGACGTGTGGTCGCTCGCCTTGCCGACCAGGGTTTGGCTGTCGTGTTCATCACCCACAAGCTGGATGAAGCACTCGAGTTTGGCGACCGAGTGTCGGTACTACGCAGAGGACGCAAAGTTGGTGAGCTTTCGCCAGCGGAGCTCACGGCCGGAAACCCAGCCGAACTCAAGAGCCAGATCATTGAGCTCATATTTGGCACAACGTCAAATCCGCAGAACCCAACCGCTCAACACAGCAGCCACTCCCCCATTCGAGACAAGGTCAGCTTTCAGCTCAAGAATGTGACCATTGCCGGCACTGGACCACACCCACTCCTGAATGCGATCTCGCTCGAGGTTCACGAGGGCGAAGTCTTCGGCATAGCTGGTATCGATGGCAACGGACAAAGAGAACTCGCAGAAGTGATCGCTGGGCAAAGGCAGCTCGAAGAGGGCGAAATCCTGCTCGACAATGTGCCCATACACCGTCTCTCCGTGGCTGCCCGCCAAGACCTTGGCATCCGCTACGTCACTGACGACCGGCACGGTGAAGGCACGGTTGGAGATCTCAGCATTGCGCTCAACACCGTGCTCAAGCGCATCGGCCACCGTCCGTTCTGGCGCCGCGGCCGTGTCCGCAACGCGAGCATTGAGCTCTTCGCCAACAACCTCATAAGTGCCCACGATGTACGCACTCCCAATGAGCATGTGCCCATCAAGAACCTCTCAGGCGGCAACATGCAAAAAGTCGTGGTCGGGCGAGAACTAGCGATGGGGCCACGGGTCGTGGTGTATAACAAGCCCACGTACGGCCTCGATGTAAAGACCGCCAACGCGGTGTTGGGCCATATCAAAGCGCAAGCCGATCAAGGCACGACCGCCATTCTCATCTCGACGGAACTCGATGAACTGATATCGACCTGTGACCGCATCGGCGTAATGCACCAGGGCAAGATGACCGGGATCCTACAAAGTCGCCCAGGCATCGAAACCGAACTTGGCGAACTCATGACAGGAGCAACGTTCTCATGACTGTGATCCACCCCGAAGATAGTCACCTTGAAGACTCCGCCTCTGCTACTCCCGAACCCGAATCGCGCCTCTCCCACAAGCTCAACCAGATTCTGTACTCGCTGCTTCCCGTGGCAGCCGCCACGATCGTCGGCGGAATACTGCTCCTGCTCCTTGGTCGCGACCCCATAGCGTTCTACTCCAACGTCGTCAGCCACGGGCTGCTCGGCTCGCTCGGACGCAACGGCAGCCTCATCCGCATGGCTCCATTGCTGCTGGTCG
>CAYUOD010000359.1:0-2242 GCA_964446225.1 uncultured Acidimicrobiales bacterium
AAGCCTGTTTTTTCAACTGCGGTGATTACATGAACCTTTGTGAGCCAATTCTCAGTAACGACCCGGACAGTGTGGCAATACGCTCGCGGGGCGACGACACGACCTATGGCGAGCTGTCCGCGCAGGTGGAAGCCCTGGGCGGACTGCTGATCGCCCGTGGAATCACCCCCGGAGATCGTGTTGCGATCGTTGCGGCCAACAATTGGTACTTCATAGTGTCCTGTCTCGCGGCCCTCCATGTTGGGGCGATCGCGGTTCCGCTCAACTCGCGTACTCCTGCAATGGAAATGGAACGCGAACTGAACGCGGTGAGTGTGAGCGCACTGCTGCTGGGTCCTGGCGGGGCACGGCGTGCAAACGAATTGCCTGCTGAGTTGTTGGCATCAATGTCGTTGATCGTGAGTCCCGACCCTTCGCTTGTGGAGTCCGCCGATGCAGATCTGCTTGTGAGCCTGGACGAGGCGCTACAGGGCGATCCGACTCCTCGTGTTGAACGCGACGCGGACGATGTGGCGGTGTTGCTGTTCACCAGTGGAACTGCTGGAGACCCAAAGGCCGCGATGCTCACGCACGGCAACCTGATGGCCAACCACAGCCAGCTCGAATCACATCCTGAAAGCCAACTGGGGCCTGACGACGTCGTGCTGGCGGTGCTGCCGTTCTCGCATATCTTCGGGCTCAACGTGATGCTGCTGTGGCCGCTGTCGCGTGGATCGATGGTGCTCCCGGTTGAGCGCTTTGATCCCAGTGAGATCATTGAACTCATACGCGACAATGGCGTGAGCGCTTTGTCAGGTGCGCCGCCGATGTGGGCCGCGTTGCTCGATCTTCCTGGTGTTCCTGCTGACGCGTACAGCACGATTACGCGGGCTGGCTCGGGCGCATCGGCGCTACCGTCTCGTGTGTTCGAGGGAATGCGCGATGTCTACGGTCTTGAGATCTCAGAAGGCTATGGA
Source organism: uncultured Acidimicrobiales bacterium (assembly GCA_964446225.1). Taxonomy (GTDB): domain Bacteria; phylum Actinomycetota; class Acidimicrobiia; order Acidimicrobiales; family Poriferisodalaceae; genus CAYUOD01. The sequence goes on from CAYUOD010000359.1 coordinate 957, forward strand.
CTCACAGAGACCGCCCCCGTGGTCAGCTCAAGCCAGGGCGTGGGTGCTCGCCCCGGAAGTGTCGGGGTTCCGTTGCCCGGTATCGAGATGCGTCTCGTGGACGCCGAGGGGCAGGATGCTCTGCTCGGAGACGTGGGCGAGGTGTGGATCCGCGGGGCGAACGTGTTTGCCGGCTACTGGCGGGACGAGGCCGCGACCAGCCGTGTACTCACAGAAGACGGCTGGCTGAAGACGGGCGATCTTGGTGTTATGAGCGAAGATCACCACCTTTCACTGGTGGACCGCGCCAAGGACCTCATCATCGTGTCGGGTTTCAATGTCTATCCGGCAGAGGTTGAGGAGATCCTCATCGAGCATGACATGGTAGAGGGTTGCGCCGTGATTGGTGTGCCTCATCCTCACTTCGGAGAAGCTGTGACTGCTCAGGTGGTGCTGCGTGAGGGATCGGCCGTCGAGGAAGACGAACTTGTCGAGTTCTGTCGTGCTCGCATCGCCTCTTACAAGTGTCCGACCAAGATCCGCTTCGTTGATCGTCTTCCGGTTGCCGAGAGCGGCAAGTTGGTACGTCGACTACTGACTTCAGACGACGCTTAGCTACTCGGTATCGGTGGGACTCGCTCCGCCAGGACGGGTGCCGGCAATGAGAAAGCCAACGAAGATGAGCGTGATTCCGCTTGCGAGTGTCACGGAGAACGCGGTCAACTCGCCCAGCCTGGCGCTGAAGATTCCGCTGGCGCTCAGCACGATCGCTCCTGCAGCGATGAACATATTTCCCGTTGCGAGTCGCCTGGTGGTGCGAGACCGCATGAGGCGGTAGGCACTGTAGACCGCGCCGCCAATCACAATGCTTGCACCAACGGCGGAGCCGACCGCGGCGAGGATCCTCGGCAGCGCGTCGAAGTGGTCGGCACCCTTTGGTAGCTCCTCTGCGGTCACGTCACCGGTGATGGGAGCTACTGCGAGCACTCCCGCGGAGAAGACTACGAAGAGCACAGCGATACGTGTGCTGATGACCGTCGTTCGGGGAGAGCTCAGCAGAGCGATCGTGCCGAGTGCCAGGATGGGCACGTTCGCGATGGCCCCGAAGTAGAAGAAGAGCCTGAAAGTCAGATCACTCCAGCCCACGGCGGTGGCGTACCAGAAGGTTGTCGCGGCCGCAGTGAACAACGCCAGTGACGCTGTCCATGCGCCCTGGTGAGTGGCTCTGGATACCCGCCACCGTTCGAAGGTGGACAGGCAGAACGCGAAGGATATGAGCGAGGCCGTGGCAGCCAGCGCGTTATGCA
>CAYUOD010000359.1:2342-3505 GCA_964446225.1 uncultured Acidimicrobiales bacterium
GACAGGCAGAACGCGAAGGATATGAGCGAGGCCGTGGCAGCCAGCGCGTTATGCAGGGTTGGACCCATATCTCCTCTGGCCAGTTGACGGTGGACGCCCCAGGCTAGGTCCTATTCGGCAACTTGTGAATCGATGCACAAGCTATAGGCTGAAGGTCTCATGGCTGTGGTTGAAGTCCCCGAAGCGACAATCTCCCGGCTCCCGATCTACTTTCGAGTGCTGGCAGACCTTTCAGACCGCCGTGAGGCCAGTGTCTCCTCAGAACGCATCTCTGAGTTCGCTGGAGTGAACGCAGCCACCGTCCGCAAGGACTTCTCATACCTGGGCTCCTATGGCACCCGTGGTGTGGGCTACGAAGTTGCTGTTCTGCTGAGCCAGATAGGCACCAGACTCGGCATGGCCAGAAGTTGGCCTGTGGTTATCGCGGGCGCTGGCAACCTGGGCCAGGCACTCGCAAATTACCGAGGTTTCTCCGAACGTGGCTTTCCGGTACTTGCCCTGATTGAGGTGGATGAATCCAAGGTCGGAACCACCGTGCATGGCGTGCGGGTGCGTGCAGCCTCAGATCTGACTGAGATCGTTGCCGAGAATGAGGGCTGCATCGGCGTCGTGGCGACGCCCGCTTCTGTGGCCCAGGAGGTCGTTGACCGCTTCGTTGCGGCGGGAATCCGTTCGATCATGAACTTTGCTCCGGCGGTGCTCACCGTGCCCGAGGGCGTGCACATGCGTCAGGTTGACCTTGCCGTAGAAATGCAGGTCCTCAGCTTCCACGGTCAGTCCCGAGATCCAGGCCATTCCCGACCTTGAGTAGAAAGTCCCCCGTCCGACGTTGTAGCGTGTATGTACCCCGCAGTTCTCAGGATCTGCCCGGTACTCCAATAGTTCGCCCGAGTACTCAGAAAGTTCTGTAGCCGCATGTCACTTGTGGTCGTCGGTCTCAATCACCGCAGCGCTCCATTGGAGCTGCTCGAGAAGGTTTCCGTCTCCCCTGAATCCACACAGAAAGTGCTTGACGCGCTTCTAGGGTGTGAAGATGTGAACGAAGCCGTAGTACTCAGCACGTGCAACCGCACAGAGGTCTACGCCGTAGCAGAACGATTCCACAGTTCCATTTCTGAGATACGCGGCGTGATTGCAACGGTCGCCGGCCTTCACCCTGAAGA
>CAYUOD010000360.1:0-3500 GCA_964446225.1 uncultured Acidimicrobiales bacterium
AAACCTTCGAACTGCTCACCCTCCAGCAGGTCGGCAAGGCCGATCCGGCGCCGATTGTGCTGCTGGATATCCCCGGTGGAGAGTTCTGGCACCACTTCGATGAGTTCGTAGAGAAGGCCCTAGAGCGTCGCGGCCTCATCTCAGGTGCCGACCGCAAGAACTATCTCATCACCGATTCGCTCTCGGACTCGATCGACGAGATCAAGACGTTCTACTCGAACTACCACTCGATTCGCTACGTCGGCGACAGGCTTGTCGTGCGCGTGCGCACCGCGCCATCGGAGCAGGCTCTGGCCGAGTTGAACGCCGACTTCGGCCACCTTCTGGATAGCGGCCTTATCGAGTCGCGCGGTCCACTCGCTGCTGAGACCCGCGATAAGGACGAGTTGGACCTGGCTCGACTGGTGTTCCGGTACGGCAACCGTCACTACGGGAAGCTGCGTCCACTCATCGACCGCATCAACGCGTATGCAGCGAGCTGAGACCGAGTTTGAGAAGGATGTTCTTGCGGTGCTAGCGGCGCTGGAGCCTGGCGACCTCGTGACCTACGGCGAGGTTGCGGCAGAGGCAGGCCATCCCGGCGCAGCCCGAGCGGTTGGCCGCATCCTGGCGACCTCAGAGGGACTCAGCTGGTGGCGCGTTGTGCCTGCCTCGGGGCGCCTCAATCCCGACCTGGCCGCGCGCCAGTCCAAGCTGCTGGCCGCCGACGGGGTAGCCACCAAGAACGGACGCATCGTCCGCTAGCCGCTGGCGAGCCACGGCGCTCGCTCCCTCCACCTGTTCGTAGATGCGTAACTGGATCGGCATGCACCCCCGAGACTTACGCATCTATGGCTAAACGTACTGACCCTTTTCGTAGATGCGTAACTGGATCGGCATGCACCCCCGAGACTTACGCATCTATGTCCCTCAGGGTGATTTATCGCTCGCGATGACGACGCTCGGCCTCATGCCTCGTATTCGCAATCATCGTTTCTACCGTGTGTTTGTACGCATCCGGGTCAGCATCGAAGTGAAAGACCTCGTTGAACTCGTGGCGCGTCGTGCCATCAGCGTTCTGTGTGAGCGTGTGCACACCTGCGTAGGCCTTGCCATCAGCGGTGCCGGTGTAGGCGTACTGATAGGGGCTGTCGTAGTGCACAATCTCTTCGTCGGATTCCCACATCTCGCCCGTCGCTGGGTCGCTCATCGTCCAGTGAGACTTCACACCAAGGCCCCGCTGCACCTCTGAGGTGTAGGTAACAGTGGCCGTCTGCACTTCGAGACTCGTGAAGAGCTCGAGGTCCTCGATGACGCTGAACACCGTCTCCACCGAAGCTGCGACCTCGCTCACCACCGACACGACAAGATCGTCATCACTTTGCAGAGGTGGGACGAGCGGATAGCTCACGGGTCTTCCTTTCTGGGGCGAATCGGTCGTGGCGCCATGGGTGCCGTTGAAACGAGTCGCCGGGTGCGATACGGGTGACCCCCCGACCCTAACGGAGCCGGGACGCTGGCCCGACAGCGCGAGGAGTTGCTCAACCGAACAGGACCTAGCTGTCGGGATCGCCCTCAGAGATCTGCCGCAAAATCTGCTCGGCCTTCTCGATGGCATGGCGCGCCCTCGTGAGCAGTCGTTCCGCATCTGGACGTTTTGTCTCACCGCGTTCCATCGCCGCGCGTAGCTCAGTCATCGCCATATCGGCGACCTCTTCACTCAACGACGATAAACGGTCGGCCACATTCTCAGCACTCATGCGAGCGATCCTAATCAGGGGGTGGACACCGTCTTGGCCTCTGGTTTCGACAGGCCCGTCTAAACCTGAGGGCCAGCTACACGCGCGGCAGTGTCAAGCGAAGAGACGGTCGCGTCCGAGAGCTCCCACGCAGGCCCGTAGCGGTCGACGATCTCGTCGCGACGGCGAAGTTCTGCAGGGAATGGGCGCCGACGATCTATGTCACACCGCACTGATAGGTTGAATGTATCGAACGTACATTCTATTGGAAGAATGCCAAGAGCGAGTGGAGGTGGACAGTATGACGACTGAGACGCTTGAGATGGTGAGCGATGCAGAGCTCCTGGATGACCTCGATGAGTTAACCCTGGAGATCGAGCGTCTCACCGCACGACGCCTGCAACGTCTACGCGAAGCTGATACCCGCGGCCTGGCAAAGTCGGAGGGCTACCGATCCACTCTGGCATGGCTCAGTTTCCGCTACCGCCATTCGCGGCGCACAGCCGCAGCCGATGTCCGTCTGCCCCGACAACTCGGCTCGATGCCCCATACCGCGGCCGCACTGGAATCTGGTGCGATCAGCCTTGATCACGCCCGACGGCGCGGAACAGGCCGAACAACGCGCGATAGAAGACCGCAATCTGTCACTTACCCGGCTCAACGATGAATGGATCATCCGCGGCACATCAGACCTCATCTCGGGCAGCCAGATCTCTGAGGCGCTGCACAGGATAGAACAAGAACTCTTCAACGCTGACTGGGCTGAGGCGAAACAACGCGTCGGCAACGAAGTCTGCCTAGCGGACCTCGCACGCACGAATGCTCAACGCCGCCACGACAGCCTCCTCGAGATGGCAAGGCGAGCCACCGCCACCCATGCCAACTGCAGACCACCGGAGCTCTACGCCGAGCAATCATCATTCGCGACCGAACATGCAGCTGGCCAGGCTGCCACGTTCCAGCCACACACAGCGAGATCGACCACCACATCGATTACCAATACGGCGGACACACCAGCGAACGAAACGCCAAGGTCTACTGCGCAGCTCACCACGCCAAGAGACACTCCAAACAATTCCCGGTTAAGCGCGACAAGACCGGTGAGATCATCTACCAACGCGCCGACGGCACCCCCATCAAACCCCTCAGCCGGCCACCACCCTCATAAACACGATCCCGCGTTGCGGGCACTCCAATAATCGTCCGGCCGCGTGATCTAGCCCCACTACGTTTGCGCTCATGCCCACCAATGACACCCGCCCACCCATAGCCCTCATTACGGGCGTCGGGCGGAGAGCCGGGATCGGGGCCGCGATCGCCCGTGCACTCAGCGAAGACGGATGGACCGTGGCGACCGCCGGCTGGCGGCCATACGACGAACGCATGGCATGGGGCGCTGATGACCGGCGGTTGTCGCCGTACGAGACCGACCTTGAGAGTCCTGATGGTCCAGAAACGCTGATTGCCGAAGTGCTCCGTGAAGAAGGCCCCATCGCGGCCCTAGTGATGTGCCACTGCGAGTCGGTCGACAGCGGCACACTCGCCACCACGGTGGAGAGTTTCGACCGGCACATGGCGGTCAATGCCCGAAGCACCTGGCTACTGATAAAACACTTCGCGGAGCAGTTGCCCGCAGAGGCCGCCGGCACAGGCAGGATCATTGCGCTCACCAGTGATCACACAGTCGGGAACCTGGCGTACGGTGCGAGCAAAGCAGCGATGGACCGAATCGTGATAGCCGCAGCGACCGAACTTGCCGAGCTCAACATCACCGCCAACGTG
>CAYUOD010000361.1:0-3485 GCA_964446225.1 uncultured Acidimicrobiales bacterium
GCCGAGTCGATCGTGTGGATCGTCACCGGCAACACGAAACAAGACGCACTCCATCAACTCCTCGCCGGCGACAAACAGATCCCGGCGGGCCACGTATCACGCAGCCAAGCTCTCGTCATCACCGATATCGCCCACGAAACCTAGAGAAGAAACCATGTCGACCCAATCCATCTCAGACTCACCCGAATGGCAGGCACTCAGCGATCACGCCGCGGCCGTGGGCGAGCTACACCTCCGCCAACTGTTCGCCGACAACGTCGACCGGGTTCAGCGCCTCACTTTCGACGCCGGCGATCTCCTGCTCGACATGTCAAAACACCGCATCACGACCGAGACCGTCAACCTGCTGGTTGCGCTCGCGAATAGGGCAGGTCTCACATCCAGAATCGAGGCGATGTTCAACGGTGAGCCAATCAACAGCACCGAGGGCCGGCCCGTCCTGCACGTCGCGCTACGAGCTCCTCGATCAGCTGAGATTCTCGTGGACGGGGAGTCGGTCATTGGGCCGGTACACGAGGTCCTAGAGCGTATGAGCGAGTTCTCAGAAAACCTAAGGAACGGGAACTGGACCGGCCACACAGGCAAACGCATACGCACAATCGTCAACATCGGGATTGGTGGGTCCGACCTCGGTCCGGCCATGGCCTACCGGGCACTCGGCGCGTATGTGCACCCCGAGATCGAGGTGCGGTTCGTCTCCAACGTGGACCCAGCCCATCTCGTCCAGGCGACACAAGGCCTCGACGCCGAAGAGACTTTGTTTGTCATCGTCTCAAAGACCTTCACCACCGTCGAAACGCTCACGAATGCGCGCCACGCCCGCGACTGGCTCATAGAGCAGATAGACGGCGACCCAAGCGCAGTCGCCAAACACTTCGTGGCTGTCTCAACGAATGCCGAGCAGGTCTCCGAGTTCGGCATTGACACCGACAACATGTTCGGATTCTGGGACTGGGTCGGCGGCCGCTACTCGTTCGACTCAGCAGTCGGACTCAGCCTGATGATCGCAGTCGGCAGCGAAAACTTCCGTGAGATGCTCGACGGCTTCCACACTATGGACGAGCACTTCCGCACGACCCCACTGCACAGGAACGGCCCTGTTCTCGCTGGACTCATCGGGCTCTGGTACCGCAACTTCCTTGGCTTCGCCACCCAGGCCGTGCTGCCCTACAGCCAGCACCTTGATCGGTTTGCGGCCTACCTGCAGCAGTTGGACATGGAGAGCAACGGCAAGTCAGTGCGCCTCGATGGCTCAGCTGTGGACTACGACACCGGACCCGTGGTGTGGGGTGAGCCAGGCACGAACGGCCAGCATGCCTTCTACCAACTCATCCATCAGGGCACGGCAATCATTCCGAGCGATCTCATCGGTTTCCTTGCGCCAGCGCAGGATCTCGACGGTCAACATGATCTCCTGATGGCCAACATGTTCGCCCAGGCGGAAGCACTCGCGTTCGGTAAGACCGCCGAGGAAGTAGCCAGTGACGGTGTAGCCGAGGAGCTCGTGGCCCATCGCACGTTCGCCGGCAACCGGCCAACCTCGGTGATTCTTGGCCCCGCACTCACCCCGTCGGTGCTCGGCCAACTCGTCGCGTTCTACGAACACAAGGTATTTGCCCAGGGGGTCCTCTGGGGCATCAACTCCTTTGATCAGTGGGGCGTCGAACTTGGCAAAGTGCTCGCCACCCAAATCTCCACGGAACTGTCCACCGACAACCCAGACCCCGCTCGCCACGACGCCTCAACGAACGCTCTGATTGGCAGCTACCTCAAGAACAAACGATCAACGAGCAGGAACGGTGGGCGATGACACCGCGCATTGAGGACTACGCGCTGCTCGGTGACTGCCGCTCGTCCGCGCTGGTCTCCAGCGCCGGATCCATCGACTGGTTGTGCTTTCCGCGCTTCGACTCTCCGGCCTGTCTCACTGCCCTGGTGGGCACCAAAGACAACGGCTACTGGTCCATCGCACCAACAGATTCGGCGCACTCTGAGCGCAACTACCTGCCTCAGACCATGGTCCTCGAAACGTTGCATCACACCGCTAACGGCACCGTCGCCGTAACAGACGCCCTCATTCCCGTCGGAGACACACACCGCCTCGTGCGTCTCGTTGAAGGCCGCGAAGGCACGGTGTCCATGAGGATGGATCTACGCATCCGCTTTGACTACGGCTCAATCGTGCCCTGGGTGCACCGGGTGGACGACACTCTCCGAGCCATCGGAGGACCAGACGCACTCATCCTGCGGACCCCAGTCAAGCTCAGAGGTGAGAACCTCACGACGGTCTCCGAGTTCACGATCTCGGCGGGTGAACAGACCTGGTTCGATCTCGCATGGCACAGATCCAGCCGACCCGAACCCGAAGCGGTTGATGCCCCTGCCATGATCCAAGACACCGTGCAATGGTGGCGTGCATGGGAGAACTCACTCACCTACGAGGGCGCCTATCGCGACGACTTCCGCCGCTCGCTGCTCGTGCTCAAGTCCCTCACCCACACTCCAACCGGTGCCATCGTGGCAGCACCCACGACCTCGCTACCCGAGTGGATTGGTGGCTCGCGCAACTGGGACTACCGCTACTGCTGGCTCCGAGACGCCACGTTCACTCTGCTTGTGTTGTTGCAGGCTGGCTGCCACGACGAGGCTTCCGCTTGGCGGGACTGGCTGATTCGTGCCGTGGCAGGCGACCCATCCAAACTGCAGATCATGTATGGCGTGGCAGGCGAGCGCCGACTGCCCGAGGCCGAACTCGACTGGCTCGAGGGCTTCGCCGAGTCTCGTCCTGTACGTATTGGAAACGGGGCCGTCGACCAGATCCAGATCGACGTATTCGGTGAGGTTATGGACGCCATGCACGAAGCTCGCCTCAATGGCATTGATCCCGACGAGGATGCCTGGAACATCCAACGTGAGATGCTGAGCTGGCTGGCCGAGAACTGGCAGCTCCCCGATGAAGGTATCTGGGAGGTGCGCAGCGGGCGGGCACACTTCACCTACTCCAAGGTCATGGCCTGGGTTGCATTCGACCGGGGTGTGCAGGCCGTTGAACTCTTTGGACTGATTGGCGACGTCGAGCGCTGGCGGTCGATCCGCGACGAGATCCATGCCCAGGTCTGCGCCGAAGGTGTGGACGAACGCGGCGTGTTCACCCAGTCCTACGGAAGCACCGCGCTCGACGCCTCAACCCTCATGATCCCCCTCGTGGGATTCCTGCCACCTGACGACCACCGGGTCATCGCAACAGTCGAGGCCATCCAACGCGAACTCACCGTCGATGGGCTTGTACTGCGCTACGAGACGACTGAGTCCGACGACGGCGTCGGCGGCAAAGAAGGCGCCTTCCTGCTGTGTTCGTTCTGGCTCGTCGATGCTCTGGCCTTAATGGGCCGCACCGACGACTCAACCGAACTGTACGAACGTCTGCTTGGGCTCCGCAATGACGTTGGCCTGCTGGCCGAACAATACGATCCGCTGGGTGGCCG
>CAYUOD010000362.1:0-3482 GCA_964446225.1 uncultured Acidimicrobiales bacterium
GCTCCTTGGATGATGGGACTGTCGGCTACGCGTTCCGCGCTGACTGCATCATCGCTTGCACACTAACATCGAAACTTAACAAAATGTCAAGTTAGGGCCTTCATCCGTTGGGTCGACAAGTTCTTACAGACAAGGCGCAGTCAGGCGGGTACGCTCCTCGTATGAGCCGCTCCAAGCTGACAACTTTTATCGTTCCGTTCAGCATCTTGGTTCTAGCTAGTTATAGCCGTCAGCAGGAACTGTCTTTAGAGTGAGCCACGAGGTTGATGATTTCCTCTCGGCGCTTCGTCCCGTTGTGCGATCACTCGGCGCAAGCCTGGTGCCTCAACGATCCTCCAGGCCTGGCGATCAACCAGTCAAATGGAAGGGCGATACCGTCGCCTACCTGCGTCTGTCTGAGCTCCACGGTGCCCTCGAGCGGTTCGTCGAGTCGGTGGAGCGTGAGTTGGGCGGCAGCCTGTCCGACCTGAACCGTGCCCAAAAGCAGATTGCGGTGAGGCGTCTCGATGAGCAGGGTGCGTTTCTGCTGCGCGGAGCCGTTGAAGATGTCGCTGGATGGATGGGCGTAAGCAAGGTCACCCTCTACAACTACCTCAGTGCTATTGAGCGAGCAGAAAGTTAACATGACTACTATCGAACAAACTCCACCGTTGACACCGATGTCTCTCGGCACGTTGCTGGGCCGCATCGATCATGAGTGGACGACGCGCAAGAAGATCTTTGACCTGCCGAACGCCCGCATCTGGAAGCCGGATCCCGACATCGATATCGGCTTCGAGTTTCTTGGACGTCGTTGCGCCAGTCCCATCGGTCCAGCTGCCGGACCGCACAGCCAGCTCGCTGAGAACATCGTGCTCTCGTGGCTGGGTGGATCGAGACTCTTCGAGCTCAAGACCGTGCAGATCATGGATGATCTCGACATCAGCCGACCCTGCATTGATATGCAGACGATCGGCTACAACATCGAGTGGAGTCAGGAACTCACTGTTCCACAGAGCCTCACCGAGTATGTCAAGGCTTCGATGCTGGTTGAGATCCTTCGGCGCTGGGAGCCGCTGGGCGACTTCGTGAGCGCAAATCCGGGCCTGCACGTGTTCGATATGAGCGTTGGCTATGACCTCGCTGGCATCTCATCGGACAAGGTCACGGCCTTCATGCGCGGCATGCGCAACGCGACTGCTGAGATCGATGTGCTTCGCTCTGAGATCACCGGTCCGTGGGCAGAGTTTGCCGACCTCGACTTCAATCCGGTGATTGCCGACACACTCACGCTGTCGACTTTTCATGGCTGTCCGCCGGACGAGATCGAACTCATCACGAAGTACCTCATCGAGGATCACGATCTTGACGTCATCGTGAAACTGAATCCCACACTGCTCGGCTATGAGACCGTTGCGGGCATCGTCAACGACGAACTTGGCTACACCGATGTCTCGGTGCAAGAGGCGGCCTTCGCTGCAGACCTGCAGTTTGACCGGGGCATTCAGCTCATCGAGGAACTCAATCGGTTTGCAAAGGATCGCGGTCGGCGCTTCGGTATCAAGCTCACAAACACGCTCGTAGTTGACAATGAGAAGAAGTGGATGCCCGATGAGACTATGTATCTCTCTGGCGCTCCGCTACACGTAGTGGCTTCGTCGCTGCTCGACAAGCTTTCCAAAGCACTCCCGGGCCAGCTTGCCGTGCCCGGTCACGATGGCGACATCATGGTGAGTTTCTCCGCCGGAATCAACAGGGACAATTTGGCAGACGCGCTGTCGATGGGTGTGAATCCAACGACGGTCTGTTCTGACCTCCTCAAGCCCGGGGGATATGGTCGCCTGGCCCCCATGCTCAAAGCCTTGACGAATGAGATTCGTGAGTCTGGTCATAATGATCTACCCGAGTGGCGAGTAGCGCGACAGGGGGCAGCGGTCGCCGCTGGATTCTCTTCATCCTGTGAGCAGCACGTGGCAAACATCCGCGGTGAAGGCATCGCGAACTATCACCTTTCAGGCAACGAGAAGCTGCCCAGAGCTGTCGACCATGAGTTGGAGATGTTCGGATGTGTCGCCTGCAACTTCTGCATCACCGTGTGTCCGAACGATGCGTTCTTCAGCATCAAGAGTCTCGATGGCATGGCAGGCCGCCAGCAGTACCTACTGTTCACCGAGCTCTGTAACGAGTGCGGGAACTGTATGACCTTTTGCCCCGAGGATGGCGATCCCGCCAAGATCAAGCCGCGGCTCTACAGCGACGCCGAGTTGTACGCCGGACGTACTGGTCAGGGCTTCCTGCTAGTGGATGGTGAGGTATTCGAGAGTCGCGGCGACGCTGAGTCTGTGGACCTCGTGCAGCGTCTCCTTGACACCGAAGCGGGAAATCCTCTGCACGGGAATTCCCGCTGATGCGGTGAGCCTCAGTCGTCGAGCGGGTTCATGCTCATGAGTTTTGAGAGTTCGACCGCTGCTTCGAGATCAGCGAAGATGCCGTCAGGTTGCGCTGTGATCTCCTTGAAGTAGTCCCTCTTGATGCTCTCGACGAAGCCGGTCCGCGGATACTCGACGAGGATGCCTTGCACGATCTCGGTCTCGAGTGCGTTGGCGGGAACACCTGCAACGTCGAGTGCTGCTCCGACCTGCACAATCCGGCACTCGAGCGAGTCATGGGGTTCGAGTTCGGTGTGACGGATGATGGCCTTTTCGACGAGTCGGATGCGGTCGAGGCTCCAGCCCCTGCTCTCGAGGAATCGCGCGGCTACGTCGGCCCCGACGAGTTCGAACGACTTACCGCCGCCCAGCGCATCAGTGAGGCCTATGTCGTGGAACAGACTGGCGACGAAGGCGGCTTCAAGGTCGATCTCTGAGCTCGGTACGAGTTTGGTGCCGAACAGGTAGGTCCGATAACTGTGTCCTATGAGGTAGGCCTCGGCTGCTTCGTCGAGCAGTGCTGCTGCAGCCTGTGCCACCGGGCTGTCTGGAATTGCGGTTGTCATGTGATTCCTTGGAGTGGGAGCTTGATGACACCATCTTCTCCCGCCTACCATCGTGTCCTCAAGGACGACTACCCCAGGAATACGGCCATGACTCATCAGATCGTTTTTCTCTGTGTCGACGGCTTCCAACTCATCGATCTCGCAGGTCCGATGGACGTCTTCGATACCGCCAACCGTGTGCGTGGCCAAGAGCCCTATTACCGCCTTACCGTGGCTTCACCGTTGGGCGGAGCGGCCACGTCATCGAGTGGGCTCACCGTTCAGACTGAGCTCGCCTCCGAACTGGACTTCGACATCGACACGTTGGTGGTGATTGGTTCGTTTGCTCAGAAGGAGTCACTCACCGAGAAAGCCTTCACCCGGCTGTGTGTGGATCTCAGCCGCCGGGCCGAGCGGCTGGTCTCCATCTGCAACGGTGCGTTCGCGCTTGGTGCGGCGGGCCTGTTGAACGGACATCGGGTGACAACCCACTGGTCTGAAGGCGAGGAGTTGGCGACGGCCTGCCCGG
>CAYUOD010000363.1:0-3482 GCA_964446225.1 uncultured Acidimicrobiales bacterium
ACTGTTCCGTTTCTGATGACGATGTCATGTGCCACGACGGCCTCTTCTTTCGGTCGGCGTTGACTCTGCCGCTCTCTGTCGACAAAGCACTTTCCAAGTGACTGCGGTCACACTAGGGTATGCGCGTACCGCGACGCGCGGCTCATAAGAACGCAAGTGGGGAGCGGGATGACAGAAGACCTTAGCGATGCGCATGGCACCGCGGTCTCTGTGCCAAGTTGGATTAGCCGAGTCCACCCCCTGGGCTGGGTGGCTGTCATTTACGGGCTCTCGGCCGTCGCGCTCACCGTTCTAGGAAGCGACTATTTGCTCGGCAACCTGACCTGGCAATGGTTCTTGATTCTAGCGGTCATCGGCAGTTCGTTCTCGTTTTTCGTTCTCGACAAGCTTCGCCACGCCATCGAGTTCGTTTCCGATTTGATGGGCAAGATCGTGTGGATCTTGGCTTGGGCTGTGTTCGTTCTGCAGTTGTTCAATGTCGTCACCCGGTATGCAAACGGCTACTTTGATCAGGACATTCTGTTCGGTGAGGTCACGTCTTTGGCCTGGATGACGTTTGGGATGATTTTTCTGCTGGGCGTGGGCTACGGCACCAAAGAGGGGGTCAATCCCCGCATCGACTTTTGGTGGGCTGATTTTTCGCACAAGAAGAAGGCGTGGCTCGACTTCAGCCTTCACTCGTTCCTCTTGTTGCCCTTCATCGTGATGGGAGCTCGCCTACTGGTGGGTTTCGCTGGCACGTCGCTGGGCCAGAAGCGATCCGGGGAATGGCCTTCGGGCTGGCGAGTCTGGGAGACATGGGAGCAGTCGGGCGACGCTTCCCAGCTACCGGTAGGTCCCATCCAGGCATTTATCCTCGTGGCATTCGTCATGTGGGGCGCACAGGTGTTGGCCGAGATAATCAAGACGGGCTTCATCATGATTGGTCACGACGAACTCGGGCAACTGGTTGAATCTGATGCCCCTTTGAGGGTGGAGTAGTCACTTGGATCTAGGTGTCTTCCTCTCGCTGGTCATGTTCGGCGTATTCATGGTCATGATTCTCAGTGGCTACAACGTCGCGTTTTCGTTCGCGTCAACCGCCTTGGCCTTCTCGTTTATCGGTGACATCACGGACACGTTCAATCCATCGACGCTTGGTGCGCTTCCGCTGCGGTGGGCGAATTCGCTGGAGAATCCGGAACTTTTGGCAGTTCCACTGTTTGTGCTTATGGGCGCCATCCTCGAGCGCTCAGGTGTGGCTGAACGGCTCCTGAACGCGTTCGGTTTGCTGATGGGTCCGCTGCGTGGTGGCGTAGCCGCGGCAGTTATCGTCGTGGGGACACTGCTCGCCGCGGCCACAGGTGTCGTCGCGGCCACGGTGATCGTGATGGGCTTGCTCTCATTGCCTGCGATGATCCGGCTCGGGTACGACCATAAACTTGCCACCGGAGTTATTGTCGCATCGGGCACCCTTGCGCAGTTGCTACCTCCGAGTATTGTGCTCATTCTGCTCGCCCAGCAGATGGGCATCGGCATCCTGGGACTCTTCGCTGGAGCGCTTATTCCCGGGCTTATGCTCTCGCTGCTTTACGTGATTTACGCGCTGGGAATCTCATACCTGAAACCTCATCTCGGGCCAGCGATGCCGCACGATCAGCGGCAACTCTCGGGTGACCCTGGTGTGAAGTCCTCTCTGCTGATAGCGCTTGCGCTTGCCGCGGTTGTATCGCTGGTAACGGTGCTCATCAGCCCCAGCGTTGCTCTATGGGCGTTCGGCCTGGTGTTTGTAATCTCATTCGCGATCAGCTTTTTCGGCAAGATGCTTGCCACTGAGGCCCTTGTCGCGATCGTGCCAGTCCTCGCGTTGATCACTGGCGTACTCGTCTCGATCTTCCAGGGTGTTGCTACTCCGTCGGAGTCAGGGGCAGTTGGCGTCCTGGGCGCTCTGATCCTTGGTGCGATGAACTGGATGTTCGACAAGATTCTGATCAAAGAAGGCGCTGAGCACATTACTCCGAAGTGGCGCCTCACCGGTCATGCTCTGGCCTCTGCGGGGCGCTCGACAGCCAACATCACGATCTTGGTAATGACACTGCTGTTCTCGTCCACGTTCTTCAGCCTGATGTTCTTTCAACTCGGAGGCTCTGACCAGATGGCCGATTGGCTGTCGTCGATTGGCGGCGGAAAAACGGGCTTCGTGGTCGTCGCCATGATCGCTGTGTTCCTACTCGGCATAAACCTGGAGTTCTTGGAGATCACGTTTATCGTGGTGCCGATTTTCGTGCCCGCCATGCAGGTGCTTGGATTCACCGACTTCGAGTTCGTATGGTTCGCCGTGCTGATGGCAGTGAACCTGAACATGGCGTTCATCTCGCCGCCCGTTGGATTCTCGTTGTTCTATTTGCAGAGTGTTGCTCCACCAGAGGTGAAGACCGCTGATATCCACAAGGGAGCAGTCCCTTTCATGATCTTGCAGGGCGTCGCCCTTGTGATCTTGGGAGTCGTGCCTGGGATAACCGAATTTTCCTACAATCTTTTTCAAGCGAACTGACTCAAAGAAGTATCACAAGAAATATGAAGACCAGAAGCCATCACATATAAGGGAGAGTGCATATGGCTACCGAAGAAGAAAATACGATAAATAGACGCTCGTTCCTGGGCAAGGCAGGTCTTGGTGTAGCTGGCATCGCGGCCAGCTCCTCCATTCTTGCAGCCTGCTCCGGCGACAGCTCCAGCGATAGCGGGGAAGCTGACGATGGCGGCGGGGCCGACGCAGCGGCAACCACCGTTGTCCTCAGTCAGGAAGAACCTGAAATCGAATGGGAGATGGGCACGAGTTGGCCCACGGCACTGATCACTCTGTTTGGTGCCGCCGAGCTATTCGCGAGCGAAGTTTCGCGCCTTACCGGCGGCAAGTTCGTCATCAACGCCCGCCCTGCTGGCGAGATCGTGGGCGGCCTTGACGTGCTACCTGCGGTACGTGACGGCGGTATGGACGTTGGACACACGGCGTCCTACTACTACGTCGGTCTGAGCCCGGTTCAGCAGTTTGGTACCGCGGTCCCGTTTGGACTCACACAGCGCCAGCACAACGCATGGCTCTATGAAGGTGGCGGACTCGACATTCTGAACGAGTTCTATGCCGAAGAGCACGGAATTATCACCTTCCCTGCTGGTGGTACGGGCTGTCAGATGGGTGGCTGGTTCACCAAGGAGATCAACACCGTTGCAGACCTGCAGGGTCTCAAGATGCGCATTCCGGGTCTTGCTGGTCAGGTGCTTACGAATCTCGGCGGAGAGCAGGTTGCTATCGCAGGTGGAGAAATCCTTACCTCGATCGAGACCGGAGCGATTGACGCCGCAGAGTTCGTCGGACCGACTGATGACCTCATTCTTGGTCTTGACCAGCTGGGCAGCCAGTTGTTCTACTACCACCCCGGCTGGTGGGAGCCAGGCACAACGCTTGAGATCCAGATCCCTCTCGACAAGTGGAACGACCT
>CAYUOD010000364.1:0-3477 GCA_964446225.1 uncultured Acidimicrobiales bacterium
TCTTCCAGATCTTGAGGGGCTCCGCCACGATGTCCTGCACTTTGCGGCGCGGATTCAGCGACGAAATCGGATCCTGAAAGATCATCTGAAGTTTGGTGCGCGTGGCTCGCAGGGCCTTTTTTTCGAGCGTGCACAAGTCGGTGCCCTTGAACCTCACGCTGCCCGCGGTCGGGCGCGGGATCTGCATGATGGCTCGACCCGTTGTGGACTTGCCGCAGCCGGACTCTCCCACGAGTCCAAGCGTCTCGCCGGGCAGAACGTCCAGGCTGACACCCGAAACGGCGTGCACCTTGCGGCCCTGTCCGGCAGGGAACTCCTGAACGAGGTTCTCAGCGACAAGCAGAGCGGACTCACCGCGGAGGTGAGCGGTACCTGATCCGGCCATTATTCGGTGTCCCCCGTGCCTGAGATATTGACCGGACTTTCGCCCAGCCGGTCGAGTGAAGCGGCATGTTGAGCGCTGCCCACTGGAAACCAGCAAGCGTAGGAATGGCTCGGATCGTCTGCTTCGATCAAGGGTGGTTCCTCTTCGCGGCACTTGTCCGTTGCATACTTGCAGCGGGGGCTGAAGTTACAGCCTCTTGGTGGATTCAAGAGATCTGGGGGTCGACCACCGATGGCATGGAGCCGCGTATGGCTCTGGTTGGCGAGCTTGGGAATTGAGCGCAGCAGTGCCTCGGTGTAAGGCATCTTGAGGCTCGAGAACAGCGTGCGGGTCGGCGCTTTCTCCACGATCTTGCCGCCGTACATCACCGCGATCTCATCGGTCCGGCCGGCAACCACTCCAAGGTCGTGGGTGACGAGCACCATGGCCATGTCGCGGTCAGTCTGCTGGGTCGCCAGGAGTTTGAGGATCTGGGCTTGCACCGTCACATCGAGTGCGGTTGTTGGCTCATCGGCCATCAACAACTTAGGGCCGCAGGCG
Source organism: uncultured Acidimicrobiales bacterium (assembly GCA_964446225.1). Classification (GTDB taxonomy): domain Bacteria; phylum Actinomycetota; class Acidimicrobiia; order Acidimicrobiales; family Poriferisodalaceae; genus CAYUOD01. The sequence continues at coordinate 926 of CAYUOD010000364.1, forward strand.
AGGGCGATCGCGATGGTCACACGCTGACGCATACCGCCGGAGAGCTGATGGGGGTACTCCTTCAGTCGCCTCTCGGGCGACGGTATGCCTACCTCGGTGAGGAGTACGACGGCAGTCTCGGTGGCCTCTTTGTTGCTCATACCCAGATGATGCCGGAGGCCTTCGGTGATTTGGCGACCGATGCGAACGACGGGGTTGAGTGAGGTCATAGGATCCTGGAACACCATGGCCATGTCGGTGCCCCAGCGGTCTCGCATCTGCTTGTTGTCCAGACCGGAGATGACTTCTCCGTTGAAGCGGACGGTGCCGCCTCTGAGCAGATTGTGCTTTGGGAGCAGGCCCATGATCGAGCGGGACAGCACACTCTTACCGGATCCTGACTCTCCGACAATCCCGAGGGTACGTCCGCGATCCAGTGTGAGGCTCACCCCGTCGACCGCCTTGACCAGGCCTCTTGGCGTCTGGAAGTGCGTCCTGAGGTCTTCGACAACGAGGAGTGGCTGGCCTGGACGTAGTCCCTGCGCAGCGGTGCTGTCTCTCAACGCACTGTTGTTGTCTGGCACATGGCCCCCTGCATCGTCCCCGTCTCGTGACAAATGTCACTACAGATGAGCGAACGCTACGAGCCAGCAACTAGGAGTGTCAACCTGAGTGGCGCGAAAGAGGCGCTATTCTGCGTGAACCACCAAGACCTGGAGACCTATGTCTGAACAAAACCGCGAGATTCTCGAGTGGACGGAGTTCGGCGCCGCGTCTCGGGAGTTGGCGCAGCAGGTGCATGACGACGGCTACGAGCCGGACATCATCTTGGCGATCGTGCGCGGAGGGCTGATGGTGGCTGGCAGCCTGGCCTACGCACTAGAGGTCAAGAACTGCTTTGTAATGAATGTGGAGTACTACACCGGAGTGAACGAACGCCTCGATTTTCCGGTCATCCTGCCTGCCCCGTTGAATCTTGTGGACCTTGAGACAGCCAAGGTTCTTGTTGCCGATGACGTGGCCGATACGGGCCACACGCTGCGAGCGGTGTATGACTTCATCGAACCCAAGGTCGCCCAGGTGCGTTCTGCTGTGTTGTATGAGAAGCCCCGGTCGGTAATCAAATGCGAGTACATCTGGCGGCGCACAGACCGCTGGATTGACTTTCCCTGGTCGAGTCTGCCGCCGGTCGTTGGTGGGCCGGGCGAAGGCTGACACCCACCGGCATTGACTGTTACGAGTCTGAGAACCCGATTGAAGAGTCGATGTACTCATTGGTGGCAACATCCTCGGGTGCGACACCGTCAGCCATGTTGACGCTCTGGGTGGTCCGCAGAATATCAATAACCCCCTGAATACGCGCCATCTCGAAATCTCCAACCGTGTCATTGGGGCCGTTGCCGACGAGGCCAAGTTCCAGCTGTGTGCGCTGCGAGTATGCAGCAATCTCCGGGCCGTAGACCCAAAAGGAGTCGTAGGCCTCGACGGCCTCGACGATGATGCTGTTGGCTGCAGCGGGTGCAGCGATATAGTCCACAGCCGATTGCTGCACGAGCGGCACAAAGAGCTTGAGGCATTCAGCCAGATCCTCTTGTGCCTCTGGGCGGATGACCAGCTGTTGCACGTAGAGCTCGTAGCCGGTGTCGTGGATGAGTTCGTAGCTGACGGGCCTGAGCCAGTTCTCGAACTCGAACTCATAGGAGTAGGGCTCGGAACTGGCGAATCCCTGCTGCGCGATGCTGCCCCCGCTCGCGAGGAAGTTGCCCGGGGACCCGTCGTAGCTGCCGTTGATCTGCGCTTCGTCTAAGAGGCCGCTACCGGTCAGATAGTCAACGAAGGTGTCACCGCTGAACGTAAACACCTCTACACCGGCTGTTTTCAGGTCGCCAATACTGCTGACCTCTGGATAGACCTCAGGGGACCACATGATCATCTGGGGGCTGATTTCCAGCGGGGCGACTACGGCGAGTGTGTTGAGTCCCTCAGCGCTACCTGACAGGGATTCGTCGGTATTCACGTAGCCGAGTGCGATGTCGAGGTCCTGGTACATCTGCGCGGAGACCTGTTGGTCGCCTATCGCAGGACCGCCGGTACGAATCTCCAGTTCGACGCCCGTGCCGGCGCCCTTGGCCTGGAGTTCGCCCCGGACCAGCATCCTGGCGCTGTCGATCTCATATTCCTCACCCAACAAGTTGTAGGTAGCTCCGTGTTCCGCCTCCGGAAACCAGTCGGTCTGGACAACAAGCGGGCTGGGGCAGGCCGCAGCCAGGGCCCCGACCTCGGCTGAACCTGTTGTCCTGGGAGTGTCCTCGTTCGCCTCAGCACAACCCGCGGCGACGATAACCAGCGCAAGAAGAAGCGCCGTGATTGTCCTGTTGGCCATGCGTGAACTTCTCAGGTTTGTGCACGGGCCTCGTGGGGGAAGGCGGTGCTGATCCAATTTCCGGTGACTTTGCGCTCGATTGTACGAACGGTGAAGAACATTGCGATTCCGAGGAGTGAGGCCAGCATGAGAGCTGCCCACATCTCCTCGTAGCGGCCACGAGCGTAGTAGATGTACATGTAGCTTCCGA
>CAYUOD010000365.1:0-3447 GCA_964446225.1 uncultured Acidimicrobiales bacterium
CAATTGAATGCCTGTTGCTACCATGCAGGCCAAGCTCGATCGAACTCCGTAGGTACCGGAAAGCTTCCGCCTCAGAGGACGACGCGTCCTTCTGGACTACCAGCGCGTTTGAACCCTTTCTCATGCTGCGCCGAAACAATGGGATCACCGCAAGAATCGGACGATCAGGCCCTGCGATGGCTGTCACCTCCTCGACGAGGAAGATCGGCCCCCTCATGCGGTGCCAGAGGTGCGCACCAAGCAGCCCCAGAACCAGTACGAGCGCCGACACTTGAAGTGCCCTCAGAACTGGGGCTGAGCTCTCCTCATTAGCGACAGTCGCTAGCGTAATCAGCGCCGCATCGCCGTCCGCCGTCAGTGCGTAGAACTCGCCCTCTTGAATGGCAATATTGTAAGTATCCAGCCGATCAAGGGCGTCAGCCGTTCGACCTTCCAAGATCGAGATCTCGGAAGGCGCTGCCGTCGCCCGAATCTCCTCGATCTCGGCAGAGAGGTTGTCGATAAGAGCTAGCTGTGCGTCTCGCTGTTCTCGCAACGGACCTAACTGCAGACTCTGCCGGTCGACCTCAGCCGTCACTCGGGTGTCGAGGTAGCTGTCCACTGCAAGCTGGGCAGCTGACCTTGCGGCGCCTGGCGTTGACGCGGTCGCAGTTACCGTGATTATTGCCGTGTCCTCGACCGCAGAAACCGTAAGCCCGAGGAACTTCGGCCCAACATCCCCAAGCAGTTCAGTCAAGAAGCTCTGATTCTCACTCGAATTAAGCAGTCTCACCTGAGCCTCGATCGCCCTGCGCGCATCAGTTGCTCGGCCTTTGGTGTTGATAAGCGTCGATACATCATCGGTGAGTTCGAAGCTCGCGGTGCTGCTGTAAGTGGACTCGCTCGGGCCGAGCAACACCAACGCGCCAATGAACGATGCCACGGTCAGGAGCACGACGAGTGGCAGCCAGCGACGAACTCCGCGAATCGCTGACCGAGCTGAGTCTCGAGATAGATCCTCTTGATTAGTTGTCACAACTCAGATTCCCGCGATTCGGTCGCCCTGCGGCGACAAGGCCAGCCATACTCCCTCCACTAGGGATGCATAGCCACCACTCCTGACAGTGAGACTCTAGCCTAGACTGCACACTCTAGGTAGTCGAATCTCACATTATTGCCAAACACGAGCTGCTCAGACGCCAGAAGCCATCTTCTGGGATTTAGGCGCGTTCCAGCTGCCGACTAGTTGAGGCGGCGACCGGAATCGAACCGGTGTACAAGGCTTTGCAGGCCTCTGCCTAACCACTCGGCCACGCCGCCAGAAGATGCAACGATACACGACGGCGGTGCCGTAACGTTTCGTCTGTGAGCCGAGCGCTAGATCGAGACCTCGACCCCTTGCTCGCTGGTGGGCTGCACTTTGTGCTCATCGTGGCGGTGTTCAACCAGGGTCTGTTCTTCAGAAGCCAGTTTGTGCCAATTCTGGCGCTGACATTGGTGCTGGCACTGGCCGGGATTCTGTATCGGCCTACCAGGGCCAAGCTGCTGATCATTGCCGTTCCCTTGCTGGTGACGACGCTCGTCACCGCTCAGATCGCTGACGTCTCAATTCTGGCGAGGCCGACGATTGGCGGCATCCTGATCTTCGGATTCGTTCTTGTGGTGGCACAGTCAGCCTCGCAGAACAGAGCCCGCCGCATGCTCATCGACGCAGGACTGCTGGCCTCGGCATTCGCCTGGGTCGGCGTGGCCTTCAGGATCACGCCCTATGGCCGCATCGCCCAGAACCTGTGGCGAGGATCATCCAGCATCACCTACTCCAACGCGGCAGCAGTGGTCATCGCCGTTGCGCTGTTGATCTGTGTGAACCGCCAGCGCACCAAGCCGACACTGTTCAACGTCCTGCAGATCGTTGTCCTGCTTGCCGGCTTCGCATCGACCCAGAGTCGTGCTGGCGCCATCGCCCTCGTTGTGGGTCTCGCAATCGTCGCCATCGGGTCTCGTTGCAAGGGGTGTAGCAACCTCATCGGACCGCTCCTTGGTGGCCTCATCGCCGGGGCGGCCGTCGTGGCTACCTCACCCATCACCCAGCAGTCGCGGCCACTCGCCGCCACTGCTGGCCTCGCCGCAGGCATTGCTATTGCCATTGCCCTCGACCGCTATCCCCTACTGCGTTGGCCGACCGTGGGCGCTATTGCCATCGTTGGGGTCATCCTGCTTATCGGTCCGGCGTCCGCGATTCGCCAGGACGTCGGTGGGGTGCGCTTTGCAATCACCTCCGAGGACCGGGCCAACGAATGGGAAGCAGCCAGTCAGCTCTTCAAAGACAATCCCTGGACCGGCGTCGGGCCGGGCAACGCTCCCCTTGTCTGGCAACAGGACGGACGCACCTTCGAAGCCGAATTCGCCCACAACGAGTACCTGCAGCTGGCCGCCGAACAGGGCCTGCTTGGTCTCGGCGGGTTGCTTCTTACCGCTGGGCTCATCTTCTTCTTCTGGGTTCGACGTCCTGATCTCGACATGATCGCCGCGATTGTGGTGCTCATGGTGCATGCGGGGTTCGACTTCCTCGCGCACATTCCGGTGATCCTTATCGTGTTCGCCATCGTGCTCGCGGCGCCGATGAAACCGAAGGCGAAGACGGGTACCACTAGGGTTGCCGACTATGCAGGGCGATCAGACAAAAGAGACTGAAACCTCGGCGCTCAGCGCGCTAAGTGCGTTGGCAGTCCAGCAAGCAGAGGTCGTGGGCAAACTCGTGCAGATGGAGATCTACACGATGGAAGGTCTGCTCAGTATTCTCTGGCACGGTCCGCCAGACGCCGAGGACGTCGTGCTGATGCTTGGTGGCGCGATGGGCGGAACCCTAGGACCAGCCGATGGCCTCTATGCCGATCTTGGCGTTGTGCTCGCCTCGCAGGGTATTGGCTCTCTGCGGGTCTCCTACCGGCGCCCGAACGACCTTGAGCTCTGCACTGTCGACGCGCTCGCTGCACTTGATCTGGCCGTACGCCAAGGTGCGAAGCGCTGCATCACTGTCGGGCACAGCTTCGGAGGTGCCGTCGCTATCCAGGCTGCGGCCAATCGGCACCGGTCCGACGAACTCCCCAGTGTTGCTGGCGTCGTGACCCTCTCAACCCAGGCAGCCGGCTGCGAAGTCGCAGACCAACTCGGCGAGGTGGGCGTACTGCTCATCCACGGCGCAAACGACCAGATCCTGCCCTATCAGGCAAGCCAGCTTGTGCAGACGCTGTGCGACGGCGAGTTCGTCCTCATGCCCGAGGCCAACCACCTGCTGCAACCCTGCGGCGATCAGCTCAGAGCCAAAGTCCTCACGTGGATAGGCGCTCAGTTCGGACGACGGCCCACATAGGCATCGTCCAGCATCCGGCGAACAGCCGCCCGCTCCAGAGGCCGCACATTGCCTGCCGCCTCAACCAGGATCTGATCCACCGCCGTATCGATACC
>CAYUOD010000366.1:0-3425 GCA_964446225.1 uncultured Acidimicrobiales bacterium
CAGACCTGTGAGCTCATGGAAGCTTCAACGTCTGATGAAATTCTGACCATCTAACTTTCCTCCGCACGGCGTCCAATCCTTCTGGATGTCCGTGAAACGCACCACAGCTGACGCGTGTCCTTGGGACATGCGTCAGTTGGCGTTTTGGGGTTAGTCCGTCTCGTCCTGAAGCGAGCGGCGAACAGCATTCCAGGCTGCTTCGCGAGTGAGGTCGGCATGGGACCACCCGCCGGAGATCTTCGCCTCACCGAGCGCCAGGCTGAGGTCGGGCGAGATTTCAATGCCCGGGTGGTCGCCCAGGCCATCCGTCACGACACCCTGGTCTTCAGGATGCACGCTGATGCGCAGAAGCGGATCATCGAGTTGGTCGAGAGCAGCACGCACGCGAGCGAGCACTGCAGCCCCCTCATCGTGGGGTGTACGACCAATAACTGCTTCGGCGATCGCTTCGGCAAGCTGGATGACGCCACCGGCATGAGACTGGCGGGAGCGTTCCAGCCGGTCTTGGAGTTCTCCGCAGCTGAGGCTGATGGACGCAGAAATGGATTCGATACGCTGGCCCATCTCCTGGCTGCCCTGGGTCCGTCCTTCAGCCAGACCTTCGGCGTAGGCGGCGTCGCGCATCTGGTTGATCTGTGCGGACATGGCCGAGTCCATATGGATGGTTCGTTCGATGCTGGGTTGGCCAATAGCCCTTGCCTGCCCGGTGACCTCAGCGCCGATGATGCGTCGGGTTTTCACTCGATCATTCCGCCATCAGAACCGGCACGCATAGTGATTTCGCCCTTTTCGTCCATCTCGCGGATAATCGCCACGACCTGACTCTGTGCACCTTCAACGTCGGAGATCTTGACCTTGCCAAGGAACTCGATCTCTTCTTTGAGTGTTGATGCCGCACGTTCTGACAGATTTCTCATCACCGTGTCGAGAACCTGCTCCTTCACGCCCTTGGTCGCGAGCGCGAGACCCTTGGCGTCGACCTTGCGCAGGATCTCCTGCACGTCCTTGTCGTCGAGGGTGATGATGTCCTCGAATACGAACATGAGCTCGCGTACCTTTTCGGCAAGCTCAGGATCGCTGTCACTGAGTCGCTCGAGAATGGCCTTCTCGACTGTTCGACCGGCGTTGTTGAGGAGGTCGGCGAGTTCTTCGATCCCGCCGGTGGAAGCGTTGATCTCTGCGGAGGTAACGCTTCCCAGTCGGGACTTCAGGCTGTCTTCGACCTTGCGAATGATTTCGGGTGAAGTGGGATCCATCGTCGCGATTCTGAGCGCGACTTCGGCTTGGAGTTTCTCGTCGAGTCCTGAAAGAAGTTGCGCTGCGAAGTGGCTGGGGAGGTGGGCGAAGATGAGAGCAACGGTCTGGGGGTGCTCCTCCTGGATAAACGAGCGAAGCTGATCCGGCTCCATCTTTGACAGGAAGTTGAACGGAGATATTTGTGTGGTGGCGATGAGCTTTTCGATGATCGCCTCACCGCGGTCGCCTTTCCACTGCACGAGGAGTTCACGTGCGTAGTCCAGGCCGCCCTCAACCAGGTAATTCTGAGCGATTGCCTGGACGTGGAACTCCTCGAGGACCGCGGTCATTGCAGGTGGAGGAACGGCGCCCAGGCGTGAGATCTCGGTGGCTATGACCTCGACTTCTTCTTCGGTCATGTAGGCAAGAATCTTGGCTGCCTCGGACGGGCCGACCGCAACGAGCATGACGGCGGCTTTTTGACGTTGGCTGAGTGCTTCTGCTTCTACGGTCGGCACTATCGCTCCGAGAGCCAGCCGCGCAGGAGGACTGCGATTTCTTCAGGTTGTTTCTGCACCATCTGTAGAACCTCTTGGCGTGCCTGTTTCGCATCGACTTCCTCTTGAGTGAGCTGTGGCGCTCTGCGTGCGCTCGGCTCGATCTCAAGTGCAATCTCCTCTGGCTCTTCCTCTTCTTCCTCGGCCGGGCGGCGACTCAGGAGGAACAGGGCGACAATGACCAGGATGAGCACTACTGCTCCGATGGCCTGTCCGATAAGGGCGAAGATGTCCAGGCTGGCTGCCGGTTCGCCGAAGACCGCCACTCCAGCGGATTCAGACTCGTCGAGTTCCGGGAAGGGAAATGCTTCGACAGCGATAGTGTCGCCGCGCGCTGTATCGACGCCGAGTCCGGCGATGACCAGGGCTTTGATGGCGTCGGTTGTAGGCACGGCGTTGCCTGAAACCGAGCCGTCGTCGATGGTGATCGCTATTGCGAGCTTCTCGATATCACCCTTGGCTTTGGCTGTGAGGGTGCGTACCTCGTTCACGCCGTACTCACTTACGGTGCGTTTATTCTGATAGGTGAAGGCTCCTTCGGCATCCACCTCGATTTCGCCACCGTCCACGCCGGGAACACCAGCGCTGGCGCCACCATCGGCGCCGTTGAACTGCTCAAGTGAGATCTCTTCGCGAATGGCGACCTGACTGTCTTGGTCGTAGGTGACTGATTCGACGGTTGTTTCATCGAAGTCGATGGTGGCATTCACGATGACGCCAGCCTCTATGCCAGCACCCGTCTGCTGCAGGATCGCCCGTATCTTGGCTTCGAGTCCCGTTTCCACCTGGCGTTCCATTGATCCGCTGGCCGCAGGTCCGAAGGCCGAGCCTTCGAGGCTGGGCGCATGCAGGAGGGCACCGGTGGAGTCGTTGACGGTGATTTCATCGGTGGTGAGACCTTCGACGGATTTGGAGATTCCAAGAACCACCGAGGCGATCTGTTCGCGACTCACCAGCCCGACTGTGGTGAGGAGCACGGTGGCGGTAACTGGCTGTTGTTGTTCTTCGAATAGTGACTGCTGGGGGACAACGAGCGCAATATCCGCGGCACTGATGAAGTCCATCTTTTCAAGGGTGCGTTCGAGGTCCGTTTCGAGTGCCTGGCGAATCTGGAGATCCTGGATATCTGGTGATACGCCAAGCGCGGTGGGATTGAGTTCGCTCTGACCCGTCTTTGAGCTGTCCGTGCCGGTGACGCCTTCGCGCCCCAAGGCTGACCTCGCATCGGCGAGGCTGTCGCGCGGCACCATCACGCGGGTACCACCGTCCTCGAGCTCGTAGGTGATGCCATCAGAGTCAAGAACATCGGTGACCTCTGCGATTTCGCTTCCGCTCAGGCCAGATGCCACGACAGCGTACGAGGGTGCAGATAGCCAGCGGAAGAAGAAGAATCCGGTTAACAGGAGTACGGCTGCGGCAACCCCGATAACGACGCGGTGCGCAAGCGGCAGTGAGCGGGCGAGTGCTACGACCCGTTGACGCGCTTCATTATCAGCCACGGTAGGTTCCCCCTGCGGATTCAGAATTTCGAGAATGGGTGTTCACTTCTCACGACCACTACGCGGCTCGGTCCTTGAGCGGTGGTCACATCCATGTGGCGTCTGACAGATCAGACGCCAACCCAGTCGTCCG
>CAYUOD010000367.1:0-3421 GCA_964446225.1 uncultured Acidimicrobiales bacterium
TTCCATACGTTCAACCCACAACAGCCACCATAAATAGCAACCCGGACCCAAAGAATCCAAATACAGCAAATCTGTGAGCCCTCGAGCGTCCCTCCACTCAGGTGGACGGAAACTCTGAGGCCTCCGACACAGCGATAAGTGCCGCATTGACGATATTGCCAGCCGAGATGCCGACAATTTCGTGCAGGTCCTCGATAGTTCCTGACTCGCCGAAGCGGTCAACTCCAAGCGCGTACTGGCGGGTTCCGAGTGCAGAACCGATCCACGCGAGGCTGTGACTAGACGCATCGTGCACGCTGATGACGGGTCGTCGCCGTTCCTGGGGTGGGACCAGCAGATGGAGCTGGCTGGGTCGGCGAATCGTTGTCGCAGCCGCCGCGGCCCCGGCGTAGGTTCGCTGCCAGCTCCTGTAGACGCGGTCTGGGCTCGTGAGGTGGACCACTGTTGCCTGAACGCCCTCATTGGCGAGTTCGCTGGCGGCCAGAAGAGCCTCGGGCGCCATTACTCCGGTAGTCACTATCGTCACACCGGGTCGCTCATCGGGTGGGCCATCGACAAGCCGGTAGCCACCAGCCAGTACGTGCTTCCGGAGGAGATCCTCGCCGCAGCGCTTCAGGGCATCTCCGAACGGTGTCTGGTCAATTGGTCGGGTACTGAGACGCAGATAGCAGCTTTCACCGTCGGGTCGACCGAGGTCCTCAAGAGCGTCGCACAGAAGCCAGTCGACCTCAGTTGAGTAGGCCGGCTCTGCATAGTGGATACCGGGGAGCTCAGCGCCAACAGACGGGGTGATTGTTGACTGGTGCGCTCCGCCCTCAGGGGCGAGAGTGACGCCTGAAGGTGTGCCGGCGACCACAAATCGGGATCCGTTGTACAAACCGTAGATGAGTGCATCCAGCCCGCGCAGTACGAATGGATCGTAGACGGTCCCGATCGGCAGCAGATGCTGCCCATGGTGATCGTGGCTGAGTCCCAACTGCCCAAGAAGCATGAACAGGTTCATTTCGGAAATGCCGAGCTCAATATGTTGCCCAGTCGGAGACGGGGCCCATTTGAGCAGCCTGTCCGCTCCGCCGTGATCGTCTCTGGTGTTGGGGGAGAAGACGCCGTTCTTGTTTATCCAACCCCCAAGACTGGTGGAGATTGACACATCGGGTGCCGTCGTTACGATGCGCTCAGCGAGACCCTCAACATTGCCCAGCCTGGTCAGGACGCGGCCGAATGCCTCCTGCGTGGAGGTCGAGTCCTTGCTGAGCGGCGCTGAGGCGGCCCGCGGAATCGTGAGCAGCGACCGAGGGGTGGGCTTGGGGTTGTTGATCGCACTGCCGACTGCCTCGCAGACCCGCCCTGCGGCGCCGCTGGAATCGAAGCGATCCCATTCGTTGTGCTCAGACAGTCCCGCCTTGTTACGTTGACTGCCTACCTGCTCAGGTGTCAGTAGGGCTGCGTGGTTCAGGGTGTCTCCGGCAATCGGAAGGCCCCAACCCTTGATCGTGTAGGCAAACACGACGCTGGGACGGTCGGGATTCTGATCGCACTCTCTGAAGGTGTCCAGGAGGAGGCCGATGTCGTGGCCCCCGAGATCTGTAACGAGTGACTTCAGGTCTTCATCGTCGTAGTTGCTGGAGAGTTCGTGAACTGCACTGTCTGCATTGACCAGAAACTTCTCGCGCAGATCTGGTCCTTCAAGCATGAATAACGCCTGATATGCCTCGTTGGCCATGTCATCTATATGAGAGCGGAGAGCTTCGCCTCCGCTGTCCTCAAATGCGACCTGCAGGAGCGAGCCGTACTTCGCCTCAGTTACATGCCAGCCTGCATCGGCGAAAAACTTCTGAAGTCTCACGGCGGCTATATCGGGAATGACACGATCCAGGCTCTGCCGATTGAGATCCACCACCATCGTGAAGTTGCCGAGTCCCTGTGTGGCGGGGTCCGCGATTGCCTCCCACACGTTGCCTTCATCAAGTTCGGCGTCACCAACGGTGGCAATGAAGCGTGCCAGTGGCTGCTCACCAAAGTGAGCGTCCACATATCGACGCGTCAGCGCCGAGAACAGCGGTGCTACTGCTCCAAGTCCGACTGAACCCGTAGAGAAGTCGGAGACGTCAGGGTCCTTGGTTCGTGAGGGATAGGCCTGCAGACCCCCGCGCTGGCGCAGCGTTGTCAGGTAGGAGCGGTCCAATTCGCCCGTGAGATATTTGATGGCGTGGTACACCGGCGAAGCGTGTGGCTTCACTGCCACTTTGTCTTCACCACCGATGTGGCCAAACCAGAGTGCAGTCATGATCGACACCATCGACGCGCAGGACGCCTGGTGTCCGCCGACCTTGATCTCCCCGTCCTCACGACGGTTGGCCTCGTCGATTATCCGCGTTGCGAGCCAGAGAACGCGCTGTTCAATTTCACGCAGAGTCGCGAGATCTGGGGTCATGCGTTCAGGGGTCCGGTGAGTGCTCGTCATTGATACATCCATTCGCTCAGAATCTAGCGTCACAGGAGACCCTCGCTGTGTGGGCGGTCGCTGCGACTGTCCGATGGCAACGCGGCAGGAAGCCGGTAGATTGATCCGGCTGCCCCCAGGGCGATGCGACTCGAGAGGCGAATGTATGCAGCAGACAATGCGGGCGGTGGTGCTTGATGCACCCGGTCCTCCGGAGGCGCTTCAGATCCGAGAAATTCCTATCCCCACACCAGGCCCCGGACAGGTGCTGATCCGGGTGATGGCGTTCGGGCTGAACCGATCTGAACTGCACACCCGACTTGGCATGGCCGACGGTGTCGTCTTCCCAAGAGTGCTTGGCATCGAGGCAACGGGCACCGTCGCCGTGTGTCCGGGTAGAGAGTTCGCCGTGGGGCAAAAGGTCGTGGCAATGATGGGCGGCATGGGCCGCACCATCGACGGTGGCTATGCGGAGTACACCTGTGTGCCCGTCGCACAGGTCATCTCCTTTGAGAGTGACCTGCCCTGGACCACGCTCGGCGCCGTGCCCGAAATGCTACAAACGGCGAACGGGTCGCTCACCGTCGGTCTCGATGCAAGGGCTGGCCAAGCCATCCTGATTAGAGGCGGAACTTCGTCGGTCGGAATGGCCACAGCTGTTCTGGCAAAGCGGATGGGCATGACGGTGTTCTCGACGACCCGCAGCCTGGCGAAGGCCGATGCCCTGGAGAATATCGGCGTAGACCACGTGCTGGTAGACGATGGCGACGTGGCGCACCAGGTGCGGGAGATTCTCGGGGACGGGGTAGATGCGGCCCTTGAGCTCGTCGGCACTCCGACACTGCCGGACACGCTAGCGGCCACCCGGGTGCACGGCGTTGTGTGTTTCACGGGCATGCTGAGCAATGAGTGGACAGTGAGAGACTTCTACCCGATTGAGTACATCCCAAGAGGTGTACGCCTCACGGCCTACGGCGG
>CAYUOD010000368.1:0-3413 GCA_964446225.1 uncultured Acidimicrobiales bacterium
TCTCGTTGAAGTTGAATCGTGCTGCCAGAGGGATACGAGATCCGTCGAAGGCTGCAGGGTTGGACACGCCAGCTGCGCTCAACGCAGCAGGGGTGAGCGCCTGGAAGTCAATCAACGAGACCCGTGCCGGGTTGTAGATGAATGCCACACGAATGTTGCCGCCAGGCACACCGCCCTGGGTTTTGTCCGCTGGAGCTACGTCGAAGAACTCATAGCTGGGTCCTCCGGCGGCAGCAATTTCGTCGACAAGCGCTTGCAGCGTCTCATCAGCTGCAGTGACTCCATCGTCGGTCGTGCCGCTGTTGTCCTGAACTTCCTGAAGCGCCATGATGTCTGGCGAGTTCAGCGCATTGACTACCTGATCAGCAAGCTTTTCACGCTGAGCGTCGTCGCTGCTACCTGGGCTCAGGTTGAGCACGTTGTAGCTGAGAACCGTGAGGTTCTTCTTGTCGCCCTTGAGCTTGCTTACCTCGGGGGTAAGTCCACTTGGTGTAATCACGAGCTCGGTGGTCGCGTTCACTTCGAAGTTTCCGAAGCTGTACCCGACCACACCGGTGATGTCAGCCAGGTTGTCTCCTACCGTGACCGGCGGAGGCGGGAAGAGTGAGCCAGGGTACGGCGGGTTGCCGATTTGAATCTGCACACGCTCAGGGTTCGGGTCGCCCAGGTTGTCTGGGTCTGGCTGCAGGAAGATGCCCCCGCGATCGGTCATCGCATCGTCTGGAGCAACGTCTGCGCCACCATTTGGCACGGTGAAGAATTCGCCACTGAAGCGGCTGAACTGGCGCATCGCTGAAACTGCCTGCGGCGCCTCTACGGTAACCAGCATGCCTTCCATGGCTTCGTAGAAGTCAATGCCATCAACCTCTGGGTTATAGACCGCTGGGTCTACGCGCAGATCGGTTGGAAGCTCGTTGTCACTGATGACAATCACGTTCGGCGGCACGCGACCACTGCTACCAATTACGACCGCTGCTGGGAATGAGTATCCAGGGAAACTTGCGCTGCAATCCACCGAGGTGATCGTTGGATTGTCTATGCGGGTGGTCGTCAGGTCGGTACCGAAGCCGGACTCCTGAATCTCACCCGTGAGCTCGACGCACTGACCGACCGAGACAAGGCCCGTGTTGGTGCGACTGGTGTTGACGAACAGACCATCGGAGGTGCGATCATTGCCATCGCCCAGCGGATCCTGGACGTAGAAGTCACTGAATGTCTTTGCCGTTACGACGGCTCGAGTCGTTACTACGCTCCCATCAAAAGGCGAAAGATGTCCCTCGCCCTGTATGTCGTATATAGGCGTGATGTCTGACGTTGCCCCAGCTGGCGATCCTGTCGCCGCTGTAAGTAACGTCGCAACCATCGCCAAAGCCACAAGCAGTGAGATCTTCACCTTGTGTTTCATTGCGGTTCCCCGTTCCAGCTGTCGTGTAGAAGTTCCGAAATCGGCTGAAGCCGCCTCGGTTTTCTCTTGTATGTGCGCTTGTGGATCTTGCACCGCAGCTGTTTCCCGATTCCGGCCCATATCGAGTAATTTCAGCAGCGACAGGTGTCCCTCCCCCAAGCGTCACGCATCGTGATACTAGCCCCGCTTAATTACAGTCTGTCAAGCAACTTTTCAACGTTTTGTCATATCTCGCTCCTATGTAAGTACCGCTAAATCCCACGCGTGTAGTTATGCCCACAAAGCTCCACTCCTTGGGGTGAACCGACCACGCTGAGCACCGGTCTAAGCTCGCTCACCAGTATGAGCTTTCCAAGCATCAGCGAACGCGAGACAGCATGGATCGATACCGCTGCGATGCGCGAGATTGATCGCATCATGATCGACGAGCTCGGAGTCTCACTGCTGCAGATGATGGAGAACGCCGGGCGGTCACTGGCTGAACTCATCATTCGACGATTTGAACCCAAGGTCGTGTGCGTCATTGCTGGCACGGGCGGCAACGGCGGTGGCGGATTGGCAGCCGCACGACACCTCCACAACAGAGGCGTGCAGACCTCAGTGACGCTCACACGCCCCGAGGGCCTGGGAGCAGCAGCAGGCCATCAGGCCCAGGTCCTGCGGCAGATGGGACTGCCGTTTCTGGAACGGCCCGACAGCAACGCAGAACTGATCGTCGACGCGCTCGTTGGATACAGCCTCTCCGGAACTCTCAGGGGCCCGTCCGCCGAGCTCGCTGCTGCGGCCGGAGATCTTGGAGTGCCGATAGTAAGCCTCGATGTACCATCAGGACTCAACGCCACAACCGGGCTGAGTTCAGGGGTGCAGATCGCAGCGGACGCGACGCTCACGCTCTGCCTTCCGAAAACGGGGCTCCGCCACGCCACCGAGACTGGCGACCTTTATCTCGCTGACATCTCGGTGCCACCCGAAGTCGTACTCAGGGTGTCCGACGGGCCAGCGCCCCCATTCAGGCGTACTGGTGTGTTGAGGATCTCGGACGAGCCATCAACCTCATCTGCCCCTGACGGCTGACACGATCCACGCGCTCGCACCGAACAGTGCCTGCTCGCCGTTGTATCGCTCGGCCACCAAGTCGCGGATCGCAGCAAGCGCCTTCCGCGCCGAGTCCTCATCAGCCTCACCCAGCAACGCACGTCCGGGGCCGCCGGTGGCTAGGAAGTCAACGATCTCGTCGACCGTCGAATTGCCACCGAGTGGGGCCTGAATGCTGAGGTCCACGAGCTCGACATCAGTGAAACCAGCGCCCTTGAGCAGCTCCCTAGTTGCGTCGGCGTCCTCCATCGAGAACGGTCCGGGCCCTCCGGGTCCACCCATGTCTGGCAGCCCGACGAATTCGAACGCTGCAAGGCCGGGGCCCATGAGCCACTCGTTGTTGCCGATGCCCTGCCAACAGGCAAACGCCAGTCGTCCGCCCGGGCGCAAGGCCGAAGCCATATTCGCGTACGCAGCAGCAGGATCGTCGAAGAACATCACGCCGAAGCGACTGATCACTGCGTCGAGAGCGCCCGGTTCGAAACTGTGACGTTGCGCGTCAGCGACGCTGAAGCTCACGTGCTCCAAACCCTTTTCGGTTGCGCGCTGTCGCGCCAGATCCAGCATCGGGTCAGACAAGTCGAGGCCCTGCACGCTGCCGCCTGATCCCACGGCGAGACCAGCCTCAATCGAGGTGGCGCCACAGCCACACCCGATATCTGCAACCTTCTGGCCACTACTGAGATTCGCCTGCGACAGGACTGCCTCACCAAAAGGCGCAAGCATCGCGTCGTAGCGAGCAGCGTGGTCGACCCAGTGATTGCCCTCGATGCCTTTCCAGGTACCTTCGCCCGAACTCTCACTCACTTTGCGCTCTCCAATTTTTCTTGGGACGGGAGCACGCGAAATGCGCCGATCCGAATTTCCTCGACCAGACTACGCAGCTCCGGATCATCTCTTTCCGCGGCCGCCT
>CAYUOD010000369.1:0-1263 GCA_964446225.1 uncultured Acidimicrobiales bacterium
CCCGCTTCACAGTTGAAGCAGGTCGTAGGCACGATCGTGTAGTTCTTCTCTACCTTCTTCGGCCAGGCTTTGGCGTCGAGTTCAGTCCAGTCATGCCACTGATCTAGCGGTGGATACTTGTTGAGATCGGTCACAAACGTCCTCTCATGACAGTGGAACGGACTGACCCGCTCGGACAAAGGCATCTTCGTAGGCGAACATTCCAACCAGCGCACTCAGCCCACCAAGAGCAAGCAGCGCTGGCGAAGTCGTATCCGTCGCGAGGCTGATCGTGGCGAGGGCTGCTGGCACTGCAAGGCCGAGTGCTACTCCCCCAAGCCAGAACTGACGGCTGTACTTTCCACTGGTCATCTCGTGTACTGCGAGCTCCACGTGACGGCTGCCATGGGAGGTGACCTCCATGGCGATGAGCGACGCCGTAACGAGCACGCCGCCAAGGAGAACCCAGGCCAAAGCTGTCGGCTCGGGTACGTCCATAAACAGGTCCATAGTGGCGTAAGTGGCTCCGCCCGCCGTGACGGCCTGGGCGAGCAGTGTCGGCAGGAGCAGCGGCGTCTGCCACAGATCACGGCCCTCACATTGTCCGAACAGGAAGGCCGTGTAGCCAGCCGTGCCAAGAGCCCCAAGCACCGCCGGGATGGCGAGAATCTCGATGAGTCCTGCTGAGTTGGTGAGACCAGCAAGCCACCAGAGTCCGACCACAGCAGCAAAAGCCGAGAGGATGTAGGCGCCCTTCACCAACCATGAGGTGTGGTTTCCACGGGTCAGGATGTAGTGGAATCGGCCCGGCTGTTTCAGGTCGGTGACGAGCAGGAAGCCTGTCAGCCCAAGGAATGCGCCAGCGATCATCGGCGGGACGACACCGACTGCAGCCTGCACATCGCTGTGGCCCATCAGCACCAGGAGCGAGGCCACAAGCATCACGCCAGCCGCAATTGCCTTGGTGACGAGATAGCCCGACACCTTCGCCTTCCACGTCATCTTGTGTGATGTGGTGTAGGCGGTTCGAGCGATAACACCGTTTTCATCAGTCGGCTTGCGACCGATCTGCACGTTGACGGTCGGGTGATCAGGGGTGGTCTCCGCCCAGATCATCCCGTCGTTCGCAATTGCTGAACGGGTCGGATCCAGCGAGGCCTGGTCGGCACCGCGATAGAAGACCTTCGGCTTCGTGTTCTGCTCAGGCGATCGTACGGCCACATCATCGCGGGCGATGATGCGACTGATCTTGCTGAGCGGGTCATCGAGGTCGCCAATGATGAT
>CAYUOD010000369.1:1363-3389 GCA_964446225.1 uncultured Acidimicrobiales bacterium
GGGCGATGATGCGACTGATCTTGCTGAGCGGGTCATCGAGGTCGCCAATGATGATCGCCTCAGTCGGGCAGACGATCTGACAAGACGGCTCCAGGCCGACTTCGAGGCGGTGGTTGCACATGTTGCACTTGTGAGCGGTCTGCGTCTCAGGATTTATGTAGAGGGCATCGTAGGGACAGGCGTTCATACAGGACTTGCAGCCAATGCAGTTGTCGTCCTGGAAGTCCACGACCCCATTGTCAGTGCGGTAGAGGGCGGACGTGGGGCAGATCGCCATGCACGGAGCATCCTCACACTGGTTGCAACGCATCACCGAGAACTTGCGGGCAACGTTGGGGAAAGTACCGGTCTCGATGTACTTCACCCAGGTGCGGTTGACTCCGAGCGGGACGTCATGCTCGCTCTTGCAGGCAATGGTGCAAGCGTGACAGCCAATACACGAATCGCTGTCGAGGAGAAATCCGAGTCGCGTCACGCCCTACCCTTGAGCATGAGGTTCCAGTAGAGAAATGGCAGGCCATATCGCTTGAGATACCACATGTCGAGGCGGGGCTTTGTGGTGTCGATAATCGGAATGGACGGCGCAGGCTGCATCGAGTAGTCGAACTCAGCGAGCAGCATTCTGTTACCAGCGGTCGTAATCGGGCACGACGCATAACCGTGGTACTCCTCGGTCGGGTCGTTGCCCTCGAGCTGCTTCAACACGTTGGCTGCGACCACAGGAGCCTGCTTTCGAATGGCCGCTCCTGTCTTCGAGTTCGGAGTCGAACCGGCATCGCCCAGCGAGAAGACATTCTTGTAGCGGACGTGCTGGTGGGTGTGCTTGTCCACCTCTACATAGCCGCTCGGCTCACCTGTGGCCAGTGGGCTGGCCTTGACCCAGTCAGGCGCAGACTGATGGGGCACCATGTGCATCACGTCGTAGGGCAGGGTGAAGCTCGGCCCACCTTCGTCCATTGACTTGAACTCCGCCTTCTTGGAGTCGGCGTTCACCGCTGCAAGTTCAGACTTGAAGTGCACGTTGATGCCGTAGTCGGCGACGACCTTGTCAAGCGCATCTGAGAACTCGGGCAGTCCGAACATGGCGGGCGTCGGCAGAACCAAATGCACGTCGATATCGTCGAGCACGCCCTGTTTGCGCCAGTAGTCAGACGCTAGATAGGCGATCTTCTGAGGTGCGCCCGCGCACTTGATCGGGCCACTCGGCATCGTGAAGACGGCCGTACCCGACTTCGTGTCCTTGATGAACTCCCAAGTCTTTGGTGCGAGGTCATAGGTGTAGTTCGAAGAGACGCCATTCTTGCCAAGCGTCTCAGTCACGCCTGGGATCTTGCCCCAGTCGAGTTGGATTCCGGGACACACGACGAGCACGTCGTAGCTGATGGTCTTGCCACCAGAAGTCTGCACGGCGTTGTTGTCCGGATCGAATGCCTCGGCGGCGTCCTTGATCCAGGTCACTTCCTTGGGCATTACCGAACTCTCGGAACGCTCACTGGACTCTCGCTTGACTGAGCCGCCGCCTACGAGCGTCCAGAAGGGCTGGTAGTAGTGCTTGTCCGAGGGCTCGATGAGTGCGACGTCGTCTACCTTTTTCCGCAGACGAGCAGCCACAGAGATTCCTGCTGTGCCTCCCCCGACGATGACTACCTTGTGGTGGGCGGTCGTTGCCATAGCTGGTCCCCTCAATCGTGGTCTGTCCACTGAGAGTCCCGAAACCCCAGTGAACCTACAATGAGCTAAATGTACGGTCTTTCGGAGTGCCGGTCAAGTAAGAGTCAGCGACTGGCCAACACGGACTCAGATCGCTGAAGGACGAAGCTCGCTGCGGGATCCGGCCGACCATTCCGTGACAAAGCGATAGCGATCGCCGCGCACGATCGTGGTGCGCCATTCAATGGCAGTACCAGCGCGGCTCCCAAGGCGCTCCAGGAAGAAGGCTGCATCGGATTTTCGGATCCGAAGCTTGGCTCGATCAGCCGGTGTGGGCACAATCGGCGACAGTCTCTCCCAGCCCTGATTGGGAACA
>CAYUOD010000370.1:0-1846 GCA_964446225.1 uncultured Acidimicrobiales bacterium
ACGGTGCTAAGCGCGTCCACTAGTACGTCACGTTCACAACGGAACTTCACGATGGCAACCTCAGATCACATAGAGAAGATGATTTCTCTACTACAACACTATTAGATATAAATTTAGTAGGAATAGTAGGTCCTGTGGAATGTGGATAACTCGACATAACACCTGCTAGGTATCCATATTTCCCGTCCACATACATTCGGTCTTTCCCACATGTAGGGCCCGATTCCAAGGTGGTTGGTCCTGTCCCTGGGGATGAGGTGAGGATCTGCACATGCTGGTCCCCAGACTTCATGGTCATCTTGTCCACAGGCACTGGGATCATGCTGACTTGATGTTTTGAATCATTGCGGTGACCTGGTCGTAAATCTGGCGCCGTTCTGCCATCTGATTTGAGATCTTGTCAACCGCGTACATCACGGTGGTGTGATCTCTCCCGCCGAATTCCTTGGCGATTTGAGGGAAGCTCAGATCGGTCATTTGGCGTGTGACATACATGGAGATCTGTCGAGCTGTCACGAGGGCGCGGTGGCGTTGCCTGCCTTTGAGTTCTTCGGTTGTGAAACCGAACATCTGCTCGGTGTGTTCGATGATCAAGCCAACGGTGATCGGCTTCTGGGCAGTGTCCGTAACAATGTCAGCCAACACCCGTTTTGCGAGATCCAGGGTTAATGGTTCACGAGTCAGACTGGCGAATGCCTGAACACGAATGAGCGCTCCTTCAAGTTCACGGATGTTGTTGGTGATGTTGGTGGCAATGAACTCGAGTACCAGGTTGAATTCTTCGGGGTCCACGGGATGACGAGCGCTGTCAGCCTTCTTGCGGAGAATTGCCAGCCGGGTTTCCAGATCGGGCGCATGTATGTCGGTGATGAGACCCCACTCGAACCTGCTGCGAAGTCGATCCTCAAGCGTTGCGATATCGCGCGGTGGGCGATCTGAGCTGAGGACAATTTGACGTCCTGAACCGTGCAGGCTGTTGAAGGTATGGAAGAACTCTTCTTGAGTGCTTTCCTTGTTCTCCATGAATTGGATGTCATCTATCAGCAGGAGGTCGATCTCCCGGTAACGGCGTTTGAAGTTGACCATCGCGTTTGTGCGGATGGCCTCAATGAATTCATTGAGAAAGGTCTCAGTGCTCACATATCTGATGCGGAGGTTCGGGTAGTTCTGACGCACATAGTGTCCTATGGCGTGCAGCAGGTGTGTTTTCCCGAGCCCCGCGTCGCCATAGATGAACAGCGGATTGTATGAGCGGGCCGGTGTCTCAGCTACCGACAAAGCCGCCGCTTGGGCGAATCTGTTGGATGAACCTGTTACGAAGTCCTCAAAGGTGTAACGCGGATTCAGATGTTCCAGAAGTTCGCCGTCGTCAGCACGCGGGGCGATTGCTGAGGCTCGTGGCGCAGGGACGATTGACTGGGCTCGGTCGACGGGGAGATCTGGCAGGGTATCGACGACGTTTGGATCAGGTGACACCTGGATCTTGATGTGGAGCTCACCGACGCCTATTTCGTTGAAGGTCTTGTGCACCAGGGTGAGATGGCGTTGCTCAAAGCGTTCTTTGAGAAGCTGACTTGGGACGGCCAACAGAAGTTGGTCGTCCTTGAGGTCAAGTGCTCGCACATCCCGGAACGTGGTGAGCCACACGGCCTCAGATACCTGGGCGCGTAGATGTTCCTTACATTCAGTCCATAGAATATCGGCGTCAGATGCCAAGAGATCCTCTACTTTCTCACCGACTTATCCACAGATTCTCCACGAGCCTGTGGAGAACCCAAGACCAGAGTTAGCTATCGCTGAGAGAGACCTGCGACCGTACCACTACTAGGACTGTCATGCATATGTG
>CAYUOD010000370.1:1946-3379 GCA_964446225.1 uncultured Acidimicrobiales bacterium
GTGAAGAGAACGTTTCAGCCAAATACTCGTCGTCGTGCCCGTCGGCACGGTTTTCGTCACCGCATGGCGACCGGGTCTGGTCGCAACATAATTAAGTCCCGTCGCCGCAAGGGTCGTAAGCGGCTATCAGCCTGATCTGGCGGATCCAGCGTCAAGAGGATTTTCGACTCCTGCGTGAGCAAGGAACTCGATACCGTACGTCGGGGCTCTCGGTGATTCATGTTGGAGCATCAAAAGAGCGCAATCCTCAGATCGCTTTCGCACTCGGTCGCCATCTTGGTACCGCAGTGCGTCGCAATCGGCTCCGAAGGCAACTTCGAAGTATCGTGATGGCGACTGGATTACCAGCAGGTTTGTATCTGTTTCGTCCAAATCCCTCAGCTATGAATATGACCTTTGATCAACTGAGTTCTACGGTTCAGGTGCTCCTGAGCGAGATCGAGCGAGAACGCTAACTATGGGTTTGTTCGCGCGTGTGATTCTGGTACCTGTTCGCCTGTATCAACGTATTCCGCGCAATCGTCCCCCGGTTTGTCGCTACATCCCGAGTTGCTCGCAGTACACAATCGAGGCAGTCGAGACGCACGGTGGGTTCCGCGGTCTGTGGCTGGGGTTGCGACGCCTTAGCCGCTGTCATCCCTGGGGCGGACACGGGTTTGACCCAGTACCTGAGGCAGTCCACCACCACGGGCTGCCAACCGAAAGGAACCACTCGTAGATGTTTGAGTTCTTCGCTGCCGTAATGGCGTGGATATATGACCTTGTGCCGAACTACACGGCCGCCATTGCACTGCTGACGCTGGCGATTATGGTGCCGCTCACCCCGCTGACCCTTAAGAGCACCGCGTCGATGATGAAGATGCAGGAGTTTCAGCCGGAGATGAAGCGTCTCCAGGCCAAACATAAGGGTGATCGTCAGGCTCTTAACGAAGAGATGATGAAGCTGTATCAGGAGCATGGCATCAACCCATTGGGTGGATGTATCCCGATGCTGATTCAGATGCCTGTATTTATCGTGCTCTACCAGGTAGTTCGCGGTCTCACCGATGTGACTACCAATGGCGGTGGACCGAAGTACCTCGAGCACGACACGCAGCTGTATATCGATATCAAGGACTCCATCGATGTCGACGGTAATGTCGTCATGGAGTCGTTCTGGGGTCTCATCAACCTGGCTCGCATTCCTCGGGACGTCGTCCAAGAGAACCTGATCGACTCGATCCCCTACCTCTTGTTGATCGGCGTTGTCATTATTGGCACGATCATCCAGCAACGGCAGATGACCGCTCGCACCAAGGCCTCAGGTAACAAGACCGAACAACCAGCACAGATGCAGACGCTCATGAAGATCATGCCGTTCATGCTGCCGGTCTTCTCCTTCATGATGCCTGCGGGCCTCATCATCTATTTCATTACATCTAACTGGTACCGCA
>CAYUOD010000371.1:0-3368 GCA_964446225.1 uncultured Acidimicrobiales bacterium
AACTTGGACTTGGTGACCGAGTCGTTCACGTTGATCGCAGGAATGAGCAGTTCGCCCTTCTCATGCATCTCATAGAGACGATGCACGCCGGTCGTGGTCTCCTCGGAGATACCCTGAAGCTCGCCCGCCATGCGGGTCCAGAACTGTCCGTCATCGGCCATGGTACGGGCAACGAGGGCCTGCAGTTCCCGCTCATCTGGTGAGCCGGCCTGCTCGGCGCCAGGAACCGCTCCAGCGGCCTCCCACTCTTTGCCGAGGTGAATGAGCAGCGTTGCGTCGCCGCCGTCGTCCACGATCATCTGAGGACCATTGGCGCCTGGCCAACGCAAAGCCTGCTCGGTGCACCACCAGTACTCCTCGAGCGTCTCACCCTTCCAGGCGAACACTGGGACACCCTGAGGGTTCTCCGCCGTGCCCTCCTTGCCCACCACGATTGCCGCGGCAGCGTGATCCTGGGTCGAGAAGATGTTGCAGGACACCCAACGCACATCGGCCCCAAGGGCGGTCAGTGTTTCAATGAGCACCGCTGTCTGCACAGTCATGTGCAGCGAGCCCATGATGCGGGCGCCAGCCAGTGGTTGTTCAGCGCCGAAGCGTTCACGCAACGACATCAGGCCAGGCATCTCGTGCTCGGCAAGGCGAATTTCGGCGCGACCAAAGTCGGCCAGGGAAAGGTCTGCGACTTTGAAGTCGCCAGTCTGCAACGCGGACACGTTGTGCTCCTCGGGGTCTAAAACGAAGGTGAGTATGAGTCAGGTTCGGCACGCCGACATCTGCCGGACTCTCTACGTGTCAAACCCCGTATGACAACACCCCATGGTACCGCGTATTAGCTGTCGATCAATGAGCGCAACTCAGCGATTACGGGAACCGGTCCTGGGTCCACTCCACCGGCCTCTGCGAGGTACAGAGACACCACGTCCCCGTAGAGAAGCAGGTCCAATATCATTGCCAGGCTTCCCTCGCCTTCGGCCCACACCTGGTGGATACCGGCGACCACTTCTTCGAGATAGTCATCTATAAAGCGAAAACGACGAGCGATCTGAGGGTGCTCAAAATCGTGGCGCAGTTGAATGAGCGAGAAGACCTGACGGGTCACGTCGCCATGCTGCCCGAACCCTGCCAACTCGTTGTGACACAGCTCAGGCATCGTGTGCATGAAGGCCGGAATCTTGGCGTTCTGATTGAAGCTGTTCTTCCAGCGCCGCGCCGCTACCGAGCCCACCGCGCCCGAGCCGTAAAGCACAGGGAACGTCCGCCCAATTCGGTTCGCAAGATCTTCGGCGGGGCTCTTGGGTCCCATAAGTTCATCGCGCCGTTTCACGAGCTGGGTGGTGGCCTGATCAATCCACTCACGACCACCTGGAAAGAGTCCGAGACGTTCAAGCAGCACGATCGGTGGCACCACAAGAGCACCGATACCGGCCCTTGGAACCGGGGCACCGTCGCCAACAGGCAACACGGGGGCGTCGATCTCATTGGCAAGATTGCCCAGAGCGCCGCCCTGGGTCACTGCCACGACTCTTGCACCGGCATCCGCGGCCTGCGCCGTCGCCTCAACCGTCTCCTCGGTGGCTCCTGAATAGGACAGGCTGAACACAAGTGTGTCGCGATCCACGAAACCAGGGATGGCATAGGTCTTGTTGACAACGACGGGGACTCCGAGCATCGGCGCAACAACAGCAGCCAACACGTCGCCAGCAAGCCCGCTCGCGCCGCTACCGAGAACCACGATTGAGGTGGGATTGGAGGGCAGCGATGCCGGGAGATCCACCATCGCTGAGGTGTCAGCAACTGCGGCGACCTGCTCCGGGAGGCCCGCAACCGCATCCCACAGGCCAAGTGAGTCAACTCTGGTTGTCATGGCCTACTCCTCGAACGTCGGTGTGAGTCCTTGCTCTTCTACCTTTGCCAGCAGTGCCGACTGCTCATCCTCAGACAAGGACTTGGCTTCGCTGATGAGCATGATTGGGATCCCCTCCACAATCTCATAAACCCGGGAGAGGCGCGGGTTAAACAGCTGCTGGTCGTCCTCCAGGTAGTACAGGGGTCCCTTATCCTCCGGACAAGCCAGGATCTTCAGAAGTTGTGCATCGAGTGTCATTGTCGTCTCCTAGGTGCAGCCTATTGTGCGAAGAAGCTGCGTACTTCAGCCACCCGGGCCTGCACAGTCGCATCATCAGCCGCTTCAAGATTGAGCCGTAGCAGCGGCTCAGTGTTGGAGGATCTCAGGTTGAACCACCAGTCACCGAGATCCACAGTGAGGCCGTCGAGTCGATCCTGTTCAGCATCGGGATAGCCCGCGGCCACGCGCTCGATGATCGCGGCGGCGTGGTCCACGGTGGTGTTTATCTCTCCTGATGCGGCATAGCGATTGAACGGAGCAGAGAACTCAGAGAACGTCTTGCCCGAGACACAAAGTTGCTCGAGGAGCACTACGGCTGCAATGAGTCCGGAGTCAGCGCGGTAGTTATCCCGGAAGTAGTAGTGGGCGGAATGCTCACCGCCAAAGACGGCATCTTCTTCAGCCATCACCTGCTTGATGAAGCTGTGACCGACACGCGTGCGGATGGGCGTGCCGCCGTTCTCGATGATGACTTCTGGCACCGCCTTCGAGCAGATCAGATTGTGAATCACCTTCTCATCCGGGGAGTTCGCAAGCATGGCCTGGGCGAGGATCGCCGTAGTGGTGGATCCGGAGACGGGCTGCGCCTTCTCATCAACGAAGAAGACCCGATCGGCGTCACCGTCAAAGGCCATCCCAATATCGGCTCCGGTCTCCAGGACTCGCCGTTGCAGGTCGCGCAGATTCTCCGGGTTGAGCGGGTCGGCGGGATGGTTCGGGAAATTACCGTCCAGCTCCTCGTACATGATCTCAAGGTCAAAGGGCAGCTTCGCAAAGACCGCAGGCACAACAAGCCCACCCATCCCGTTTGCGGTGTCGGCCACAATCTTGAGCGGCCGCAGCAGCGAAACGTCCACGAATCCAAGCACGTGGTCGACGAAGTCAGCCAGAAGATTCATGCTGGATCTCGCCGCAGCATCACCCACGGGAGCCAGACCCTCGCCGGCCCACTGCTTGATCTGCTCGAGGCCCGAGTCGCTGCCTACCGGCACAGCTCCGGCGAGACACATCTTGATGCCGTTGTACCTGGCTGGGTTGTGTGAGGCGGTGAAGACCGCTCCCGGCGCATCGAGCTTGCCCGAGGCAAAGTACAGGAGATCTGTGGAAGCCAGTCCAAGATCTACAACGTCCACGCCCTGACTACAGATACCGGCAGCGAACTCTTCGATCATCTCTGGACCGGAGGGGCGCATGTCGCGGGCCAACAGGATCCGATCGGCGCCTGCGAAACGGGCGAACGCCG
>CAYUOD010000372.1:0-3365 GCA_964446225.1 uncultured Acidimicrobiales bacterium
AGGGCCACCACAAGGTCTGGATGCGCCTTCGCAAGATCATTGAGGTGATTGGCCACAGACCGCCGCACCGTCTCCGACTGGTCATGGCGCAGCATGAACAGCACGTCGATTCCGATCTGAGGATCTGCCAGCAGCGCCGCAACCCGCGGTGCCCATGGCAGCAGTGGACGCGTGCCCTCAGACGGCAGCCGCCGCACCATCTCGTGCTCATCGACGGCCCACTTGCGGAGATATTCGCGAGTCAGGTTGAGGTGCGCAGCCAGGAATGGTCGGATGGCAAACTCGCAGCTGAACTGCTGCGTGACCGTGGACATTGCCGTGAGGGACTCCTCGGGAAAGTCAACGCCGTGACGTTCAATGAACGAGCACAACGGCCAGGCAGCGAAGCCCTCGACGCCACTCTCAGCAACCTCCACGACAACTGCGACCGCGCTCGCATAGTCGTTGGGAAGAGCATCTGCGAGATAGTCAGCAACAAGGTTGATGCGGTCCTTGAGTTCAAGTTCGGAGAATGCGTCGAGCATCTTCGAGATGAAGTCGTCGGCAGGGAATCCCGGCAGCGACTGGCTGAATCGCTCAGCTAACAAGTCAACGACTTCCCGGTCGAACTGGTCCTTGAGGGGCTGTGCCATGCGGCGAGACTACCGGGCGACAGGTACGATTCGCCACGTGCATGTTGTCCTCGTCGAACCTGAGATCGCGCCCAACACCGGGAACATCATCCGCCTGTGCGCCAACACCGGCTGCGATCTTCATCTGGTCGAGCCACTCGGATTCTCGCTCGACGATCGCCTGCTGCGACGCGGCGGACTCGACTACCACGAGCGCACCAACCTGACAGTGCACGCCTCACTTGATGCGGTCGCCGCAGAGTTGACCGGTCGCTGGATCGCGTTCTCGTCTCACGCTGAACGACTACACACCAACTGGACCTACCGGGACGACGACGTACTCGTCTTCGGAGCTGAAGGTGCGGGTCTTACCGATTCTGTCCGACAACGATTCTCGCCAGACCACCAACTCACCATTCCAATGAAGCCCAATAACCGCAGCCTCAACCTCAGCAACGCGATCGCCGTAGTCGTCTATGAGGCCTGGCGCCAGGCAGACTTCGCTGGCGCCGGCGGCAGTCCAGCTGGGGACTCGGGGCTCACCAGCGAGAGACCAGGTTCCTCACCGTTCGATGCCTGAGGTGAGCTGTGGGCCTGCGCCGGTGGGACTACAGCGACAGTCCCACCGGCGCAGGCCCACGAGTCCTCGCTTAGGCTAGATGGGCGGACAGTACCCCCCGCAAGTGACTTGCACCGCATGTCCGCTGACCAACGAGAGCGACGCGAAGTGTCGAAAACCCAGACGACGCAACCGAGGCTTATCGCTCACTTCGACGAGCCGCAGCTCACACACGTCGTCTACGGCGTCTTGCTGACCTTAGCTACGGTCGGCGAACTCATCGACCACGATGCTGAGGTACGACTATCGCTCGCGTGGTTGCTGGGAGGCGGCGCCGTGCTGTTGGCCGCACACACATACAGCGCTATCCTCGCATACGTTTCGAAGACGAGCGACGACGTGCGTTGGCCAGATGCGGTTCAGATTGCCCAGCAGGAGCTGTCGGTCGTAATCGGTGCGGTAGGTGCCAGCGCGATCGTTGCTACCGCCGCGCTGCTCAACCTGAGCAGCGCCCGCGCGCTGTGGCTCTGCGTGGCGCTTGGGCTGGGATCGGTCGCCGCTCTGGCGTTCTTCGCCTCGTCCAAACGTGACCTGGTCCCCCGGCTTGTTATGGCCGGTGGCGCTGTCGCACTCGGTGCGACGATTGTGATTCTCGAGATCCAGTCATGAAGATCGCTCCTGAGTAGCCGACCTCAAAGTCCTCGACTAAGACCGTGTGGTCAGGCACGCATCTAAGAGTGCCTCAACTTCTTCTCGCTCAACCTGATCGCCGTCAGCAATAACGACGAGAGCCGAATTGCGGTCTCGGTCGCCCCACTCGTCGAATGCCCGTACATCCGCGCGCATGCCAACGGCCTGCAACAGCATCCGGTGTTCGGGTTCGTCGTCCCCGTTCAGAAAGCCCTTTATTCGGTAGACGCTTGGCGGCAACCGCTTGATTGCCGTCTCAAGCGCAGCAACGTTAAAGAGACCTGATCGGCGGTACACCCAGCTCACGAACGAACTGTGATGATCGTGATTGTGGTCGTGGAGTTCGTCGCGCGTCCATTGCGGATCGTCAGTGTCGAGGCGGCTCGTGCCGATGAGTACGCCATAGGGCACATCGGCTCGGACCGTCTCGATGATGCGAACCGATGGCAGTCGTTCGTGGATGAAGCTGCGGACCTCGTCCACACGCTCGCGATCGGCGAGATCAATCTTGTTCAGAATCACGAGATCGGAAAGCCCGATCTGACCATAGACAAGGTCGCGGGTGGCTGGATCCTGCGTCTGTGCAGGCAGCTGCTCAGAATCTACAACCGCGATGATTCCGTCGAGGCGTATCTGACCCTGAAACTCCTGGGAGGTGAACGTACGAGCAATGCCCATTGGTTCAGCCACCCCGCTTGCCTCGAGCACGATCGCATCCAGTTCAACGCCGGACTGAAGCAGCGAGAAAATCGCACCCATGAGATCGTCACGGACCTCGCAACAAACGCAGCCGTTCGCAAGACTGACTGTGCCTGACTCCACGCCCACAATGAGCTCAGAGTCGATGTCAATCTCTCCGAAGTCGTTGACGAGCACGGCAATTTTCAGGCCGTGCTCGTCGGCCAGAATCCGGTTTACCAGGGTGGTCTTACCCGCTCCGAGAAATCCGGTGAGGACCGTCACCGGCATTGCTCGAGCCGCATCCATCTTGATCGCGGAGTCGTCGAGAAACAGACCCAGAGGGTCCTCAATCGTCAATCGTCTGACCCGTCATCAGCGGCTGCCTCGGCAGCGCGCTCAGCCATCAGCGCCTTATAGGCCTCCTTATGACGCCAATTCTGACCCATCGACTGAAGAAGTTCTGGTGGCAGCTGCTCGATGGGTACGACAAGCGGCTTGTCGAGGGGCCATCTCGTAAGCAGTTCGGGGTGGTAACCCTCTGGGTAGTACTCAGACGGGTCAACCTCGCTGTCGCGAATCTCCTGGTTCTGCATCTCCTCGCGGTGTGTGTTCGATGGTGGAATAACGAGACTCCCACCTGAGAAGTCCTGCTGTGGCGAGCGGTTGTTGGGATAGTCAGGCAGGATCCCCTCACGTACCCAGATGTCGTCCTTGGTGATATTCACAACAATTCCATCGGGCGCCGCGAGGTGGAAAGGCCCCTTCCAGTGTTCGCGGATCTCCACGACGGTCTCATCGTTTTGATACGGGTCGAAAGCCATGTG
>CAYUOD010000373.1:0-3361 GCA_964446225.1 uncultured Acidimicrobiales bacterium
AATGCGCGGCATCCTTTGGGTGACTACAGGTCCCGAGACCGTTCCGCCGGGGCGCTCCCCAACCGGCGTTGTTTGGCCTCAAGGCGCGCTAGATCCACTACGAGCTTTGTTCGGATCCGGTCGAACTCGGCACGGCTGATATCCAGGCCATTCAACTTGGGTTTGATTGCTACGACCATTTCCTTGGTGATACCGATATCGAAACCAGCGTCCTTTTTGGTGGCCCACTCCACCATCTGCTCGAGTGGCAGACGTTCGCTCAGGCGTACCACGTCGTACAGGTCGCGGGATTTGGCGCGCCCGAACAATGCGCACAGCTTGTCTGCTGCAAGTTCACGCAGATCAAGCACTAGCCCTAGCTCGGTTTGCACAGGGTCTAGCCAGCGGGCGTCGTGGGCCAGCTCCACCAGCGTGCCCCCATCATCGCTCGTAACCTCCAGGCGCACAAACCCCCGAGCCTCAAGCAGCACGGTTACCGTGCTGCCAGCGGCGACCAGCGCTTGGCCCAAACAGTCAGCCATAAGCGCTACTTGCTCAGATTGAGGAGTAAACAAGTCCAAGTCGTTGGTGGCGCGATCAACGACTTCGTGCAGGTTCATTGCACCACCGCCAGCCAACGCGAACCCACCGGTGTCGTCAATGGTTTGGAATACACGCAGAACCTGCTGCTGGGCTGGGGTTAACGCCACAACAGTTGACGCTCAGCCACCCAGTCGCCCCAGGTTTCGATGACTGCTCCCGGCTTCATCATCTCATCCCACACGACTACCAAGCGGCGTGGATCAACATAGGTTTCGACATCGTCGGCGGTTCCCACCGTTAACACGATCTCGTAGATCTCCAGCAGATCCTCTGGGTTGTCCAGGTTCCGTTCAACACCACCAGGCGACCAGTCCAGCGCCAGGGGCAACACCACCCGACCAGTGAGACCAGCGTACGGTTCAGACCCGAACCCTTCAGGGACCGGAGCCGATCGCCACCGCGCAGGTGTACGCAACTGCTGATGGATGCTCATAGCCCCATTGTACCAAGCCCCTTCAGCGAGCCCGCGGGCGTGATGACATTGATGGTGTTGTGCCGGGATGCCACCAGGATCGACCTCAACACGGGTTGTCCATGTACTATCCCGAGCCCGATCTGGCGGATCACTCTGCCAGCTTCCCGCGGCCGGAACCCTAGCCACCAAAGTGGCTAGCGCACCGCAACGACGGGAGGCAGCCTCGACCGAGGTTCTGCTCGCATTCGGGGGCGGTAGTGGTACTTTATGTATGGAACCCTAAATGTGACGTATTAGGCTAGCTTTACATAACGGGCATTATCGGCGTCAAGCTTGACCTGGTGTTATGGGAGTAGGCGCGAAAGATCCGACATACGCGGGGACTTACAGTCACAATATTGGGCCCTCCGTGACGGAACCTGGGGGGGGTTGAGGAACATCTGTACGAATAGGTTCGTGGAACGAGTTGGAGTGCCCAAGCCCGTCACGGTCGCACACACTGCGAGCGCGAACTGGGCCTCACATTTGACACAACTGATAGGAATATTGTGGGTGGCGGTATCTGATGGGGGTATCTAATGGGTGTACATGGTAGGTCCTGGCTGGTGGCCGCGGGGTTATCGCTGACACTCGTATTGGCGGCCTGTGGGGGCGTGCAACCAGACACAGGCGAGGCAACTGACGACGTGACCGCGAGCGCGGGCGCCGCTCCAGACGCAGAAGTGGCGCACGATCACGCCGATCACGCCCACGACGAAAAAACCATCTCGCCAATGGCTGATGAGTCATTGATTGACACGAGTTGGAGCGGTGCCAAACAAGTCGCAGTCGACGCCGCGGAGAAAGAATACGGCGTCAGGCTGTGCACCTCTGAGGAGCTGTCGCTCCAAGAGCAGACACCAGCCGACGCCGCGCGCTACGACGCCACCGCCGAATCCGTTGACTTCGCGTTTGTGTTCACGAACACCACTAAATCCACGTGCGCGCAAGAGAATCTGCAAGTGTTCGAGATCTTCGGACCAGACGACGTTCTGCTGATGGCTTACGTGAACAACATCGATTGCGGTGATGCACGCTGCTTCTTCGTCGCGCCCGGCGCGGAACACACCGCCACTCTGGCGTGGAACCTGATGATCTTCGACGAGGACACTAACGAATATTACCGGGCACCACCGGGTAGGTACACGGTTCGCTTAACAACGACTACCCCGCTGTTAGTCGACGCAGACCTTGAACCCGTCATGACGAGTGATGCTGATGCTGCCAAGCGGTTATCGCGAACTACCCAGATCCAGTCAACCTTCACGGTGGAGAGCTGAGACCATGACTACCACTGGTCTGAAGTCCGCCCGTACTATCTCTGGGAAGCCCCTGGTCCTAGCTGCAGTGCTCCTCTTGTCCACTGTTGCCTTCTCGGCAGCGTCGCTCACAGAAGCTCCGCCGGCCACCGCGGGGAATCAGTTGGTTAACTATCACTGGAGAAGAGCCAGCCAACAAACCCGCATCAACCTGACGCTCAGAAATCAGATCGGGCCCGGCTTTGAAGCGCAGATAATCAATCTGATCATCGCAAGTTGGGGCAGCCGCTGGGCCAACAATCCGTATCCCGGCGGCCCAGCACGCACAGATTTTGGTTTCGCATATCAATACGGTGGCGCGCCGTCATGTGGTCCTGACCAAGTACTGGGACTTATCACATTCTGCGTAGGGCCTGTCTCCGGCAACAATCAGGCCGTTGCATCGTTTGCTGTTACGTCCGCCGGTCACATACTGGACGGTTATATCACGATCGGGAGTGGCTACCGCTATGAAACGGGAACGTATTGCCACGAGTTTGGCCACATACTGGGCCTCAGGCACGGCGCCCGCAACACCTGTCTTTGGGATTCGTACTACTACGGCCGTCCCCCAACACCTGGGCAACACAACTTAGACATGTCCCGCACCATAAACAACCAGCACACGCACTAGCTGCGCCCGCAGCAGTAGGTCGGTGTCCCTCCAAGCACGGAAATGAGCTGCTGCCCACGCCGCACACCCAGAGTTCCTGACGCCAGTCCGTATCGAGCTGGGCTGGTCGTCGGGCCCTTCGTGACGGAAGGTGCATCAGCAGGCCACCTAGCCCGTCGATCGGCCAGTCACCTGTGGTATCGGACTGCTGAGCAGGGCAATCGTGCAGCAGTCCGTGGGCGATCGATGGCCAGCTAGGCACGTTACGAAGACCAAATCCAACCCGCTGACCAGCTAGCTCATCCTCACTTGAGCTCTGGTTACAACTTCCGTCACGGGGGCTTGATAAGCCCTCATTCACCCAACAAGGAGGAATGAGGGCTCTTTGACTTGTCATAACAAGGATTATCGGCG
>CAYUOD010000374.1:0-3346 GCA_964446225.1 uncultured Acidimicrobiales bacterium
GTTAACGTTGATTCTGGCCTCGATAAAGGATGAGCCCGCGTTCGGGTTCATGGTTGTCACGATCATCATCATCTTTGCTCCGCTTGTCGCGCAGAAGATGAAACTGCCAGGCCTCATTGGTCTGCTGCTTGGCGGAGCTCTGATCGGTCCCAACGTACTGGGTGTGCTCGGCGAAGCTTCAGGCTTGAAGGCCTTTGGCGACATTGGTGTTCTCTACCTGCTGTTTCTGGCAGGACTTGGACTCGATATGAAGACCTTCTATCGAGCCCGCAATGTTGCGATCTCTTTCGGTCTCATTACGTCGGCAATTCCCTGGATCCTGGGTACGATCGTCGCTCTCAACTATGACTACGAACTGAAGTCTGCAGTTCTCATTGGTTCGTTCTGGGCCTCGTTCACGCTTGTTTCCTACAGCGCAGTTACAAGATACGGACTTACACGGAATGCCTCGATGGCTGCCACCGTCGGAGCAAGTTCGATTACCGACACCATTGGACTTGTGGCCCTCGCTCTCATTGTTGGTTCCGAGTCTGATGGGGCGAGCGGCATTGTTCTGGTCGCAAGGATTGGCGGCGGTCTATTGCTGCTCGCGGTCTACTGTCTGCTGTTTCTGCCGTTTGTGACGCGTTGGTTCTACCGTGGGCTTGGCCAGGAACGCGAGCTTCGCTTTATGATGCTCCTCGCGGGCTTCACGTCCGCAGCGGTGGTGGCTGAGTTGCTCGGCGTTGAGGGTCTCATCGGAGCATTCTTCGCTGGCCTGGGACTCAATCGACTTGTACCCAACAGAAGTCCACTAATGGCCCGGACCGACTTCTTTGGAAACGCATTCTTCATCCCGGCCTTCTTGGTCTCTGTTGGATTACTCGTCGACCCAGCTGTCATGTTCCAGGGTTCGACGATGCGGATCGCTCTGGGTCTGGCTACGGCACTAGTCGTGGGTAAGGCCACAGCAGCGTGGATCACTGGCCACATATTCGGGTTCAGTTTCGCCGAGGTCGGACTCGTGTTCAGCTTGTCCACAGCCCAGGCAGCAGCAACGCTCGCGTCAACGATCGTAGGCTTCGAGATTGGACTGTATGGCCCTGAGATCGTGAACGCCGTCATGATCGTTGTGGTCATCAGCTTGTTCATATCGGCTGTTGGCTCTGGCTACTTTGCACCCAGAGTCAAGCCTGCGAGATCGTCAGACCGCCGTGTCGGTGAGACCATTGTTGTGCCCGTGGATGTAAATGCAAGGGTTGCCGACACGTTTTGGTTGGCTGGACTCGTTGCGGAACCTGACAGCGGACTCGTGATTCCCTTGTTGGTAGCGAACACCGAAGCCGAGCTCAAAACTTTGCGCGAGGTTGAGTTTGTGCAGGCCAAGGAACACCTGGGTCGGTTGGGCCTCGACGGTGACGTTGAACTCAGATTGGCGCATTCGATAGCGAGCGCGGTGGACCGGATTGTCATCGAGCGGGACGCCTCGTTGGTGATGCTCACCTGGCCCGGACATAGAGACTTCCGGGGTGTCATGCTTGGTGGATCCAACGATGAGATTGCGGCCACCACAGACCGTCCAATTGCGGTGGCGGCTCTGAGTGGCACCCGCCCGGACCGTCTGCTGCTCTACGTGGACGAGTCTGATCTCCAGCCTGGCCCACTAGTGGATGTCCGGATGGCGCTTCGTCTGGCGAGACGCGTCAGTGAGTCAGCACATATTTCGTTGGCAGTTGGACCGGCATCTCTTGAGAGCCTGGTGGACGCAGGGCTTTCGCTGCCAGAGGAGACTCATCGACTTGCCGCGTCGGAAAAGTCGGTGTCTTGGCTCGAGAAGTCAATCGAGGCGGTGCCGCTCACCTCCTCAGCGCGGCAATTGGGGTGGCTTGAGGAACACGGTACGGCGACCGATCTTGTGATTCTGGCTGCGCCTTCGGATCCATTCACGTTGCTCCAGGACATGAACACCGACGATCTCTCGATTGTGGCGGTGACGACGCACCAGGAATCTCAGTACTACTCGTCCGAGGGTGCGCTGGGAGTAACTCTGCCCCGGTGATGTGGGCTTGGAATTGTTGTGTTCAGGATGTGATTACGAGTTCGAACAGCCCAGGCTCGTTGGTGTTGGAATCCGTTCTGAAGAACATCGCAAGGTCCTGTGACGCGTCGTTGTCGCCCGGGGTATCGAACCGGAGTCGGAACTGAGCCTGAGTGGCGCCCTCGCCAAGGTCTGCGTTGAGTGCCTCGCTGACGTCGCACGTCAGTCCTTCGTCTCCCACCCTTGAACAGATCACCGTGTCGCTGTCAGGCTCCAGATCGAACAGCTCCCGTCCGAAGCTGGTGTAGCTCACCGACGCAACGCGGAGATCGCCGAGGTCTTCGAACGGTGTTCCGGAAATGTTGAGGGCATCCGAAGTGAGTTCGGCCGAGACGCCTTCTGTGAGGCCGGGCGGAATGTCGAAGGTGAGGAACATTTGCAGGCCATCGCCGTCAGGGAACCCTGAGTTGAGATTGTCACCCACAAAGAGTCCGATTCCCATGCCAGCGAATCCCTGTGGTGTGTGGCCTTCCATATCGCCGCCCTGATTCTCGATGCGAACCACCGCGCCCGGCGCGGGACTCGTCACCGTCGTGGCGGATTCGGCCTTGGTTGCGGCGGATGTAGTGGAGGCCGTGTCATTGCCGTTGCTAGAGCAGGCAGCAGCCAGAACTGCAAGAGCTAACACACCGAGTGACTTCTTAGCGAGTGCCATTGAGGATTCCAATTGCGTTGTATCGGGAGACGGCGATTTCAGTCTCGGTGAGTGTCATACCGTTGGTGCCTGAGAATATAAGCCGGCCGGGGTTGTCGGGTTCGTGGTGCAGCCCCAGAATGTGTCCGATTTCATGACTCGAGACTCGTTCGTCGTGCACTGAGGGTTCATCGGTGACGAAAAAGACCCGCGATGTGAGCGGCGTGAATCCGTTTGCTCCGCCGGCGAACGGCACGTAGAAGCCGTTGATCGTGCCGGCGTCGGGCACCGCGAAGCTGGCGCCAGCGGCTTCTAGAAAGGGTCGAGCGTCGCCCGCGATTATTGCTTCCATCACCGGCGCGGGAACCTTGATAGTGCTCACTACCACCGGGTCGTAATTGATGCCAGCGACGGCCCAGATTCCTTGGATCCGCTCGGCGATGTCACTAAGTTCTTCCTCAGTTCGGGCCGACGATCTCGGCGTGGCACTGCCATCGTCTGTTTCCTCGACGACGTACAGGGAAAGGGAGAGTTCGATTGGCTCTGCGGCAGGTGCAGCGGACTCGACGGACACCTCCGGGGGGGTAGTTGGGGTATCGGTGGCAACCGCGCCGCCTCCACAGGACGCGGCCACC
>CAYUOD010000375.1:0-3327 GCA_964446225.1 uncultured Acidimicrobiales bacterium
GAAGAAGAGCTGGCGGCGGCACGCGAGGGCGGCTACGAGGATGAAGTCCTCAGTCAGATCTCCTACTTCCAACCACAGATCGAGCGTTCGGTCGTGGTAGATGGCAGCCTGTACACCATCTCCCAAGGCGGGATCATGGCCAGCGACAAGCTCAGCCTGGAAACCACGCGCTGGCTGCCCATCGAGAGTGGCTATTACTACTAGCCCAGGAAGAGGTCCACGGCCAGCTCTGCAGGGCTGAGTCCGAGATCGAAGATCGCATCGAGTCCACCATTGCGGAACTGGTAGACCTTCCCGTCAGGGGTGAGGATCCAGTAGCGGGACCCGTCTTCGGCTGCTCGGATGCGGACGCCTTGAAGCGAGGCGTCCACACCCGGAAGGGATCCGTGGAACGGCGCATCAAAGGCGAAGATTCCACCATCTCCGCCGATGAGCCAGTAGCCGGATCCGTTTTTCGCGGCGGTGATGGAGCGCACCGGCGAATTAAGAACTTGTCCACCCATAGAGCCGTAGAAGCTCGCATCGCCAAAGCTGAACACGCCGCCGTCTCCTCCGACGAGCCAGTAACCCTTGGCGGTCGGCGTCATGTCCAAGATGGGGGAGTTGAGTGCAATTCCACCCATCGAGCCGTAGAACTGTGCGTCACCGAAGCTGAAGATGCCGCCGTCGGTCCCGAGTAGCCAGTACCCGTTGCCGGACTGGGTGGCCGCCATTGCCACGATGGCTCCCTGAAGTGGCTGGCCCAGCATGTCTCCGTAGTGGACAGCATCACCATAGGCAGCAATGCGCCCGTTCGCCTCAGCGAGCCAGTACCCGTTGCCAGAAGCAGTCGCTACTCCAGCGACGACGCTGCTGTTTGAGACCTCGGCTGCTCCACCCAGATTGGGTGTGTTACCGAGCGGGAAGACCTGACCCTGAGAGCCGACCGCCCAGCCCGTTATCGCTCCAGGAACCGCATAGGTGGCTGACGTCGTGGCCGAGCCGCTGCCCGTGCCGTTGGAAGGAGTTACCGTGAAGCTCACGCTGCTGCCTGCCGCCAGTCCTGGAGCTGTGATGCTGTACCCGGTGGTGCTGGCAGAGAAGCCGTTGCTGCCCTGTACAAGATATGTATCGGTTGACCCAGTCCCTTGACTCCAACTCACGGTGACGTTGCAGCTAGCGCCTGTGCAGACCGTTGCATTAGGTAAGGCCGCAACTTTCACATTTTGTGGTGCGCCTGGCACCTGACTACTCACACCTGCTTCCAGCCACGGGCTGTTGGCCACGTTCCAATTGTTCGCGAGGTAGCTTCCAGCTGCCGGGTTGGTATTGAAGTAGTCGTCCTTACCACAGTCCAGTTCGGCGTTGGATGCTGCGTTACCGCAGGGGTAGGTGAGCGCCTGGCCCGAGCCGTCCGAGTAGCACATGAGGTCCCACTCGTCGGTGCAGTGGCTGTTTGTGGTTGAGTTCGGCGCCGATTGCTGGACCCCGCCCAGATTGTGTGTCAGTTCATGTGCGGCGACCGTGGCTGACCAGCAACCCCGGTCGATGCGGCTGTAGCCGGCATACCGGTTGTTCGCATTGTTCGGACCTGGCTGATCGTCACCGTAGATGACGCCGAGTCCGCAGTACACGTTTGCTTCTACGAAGATGAGGTACTTGGTTTCCGGGTCGGTAAATCCTTGTGCCTTGACTTCATCAACCATCGCCCAGAATGAGTCGTCGCCCGCGGGGCTCAGCAGAACCTCTTGCATGTTCAGACTGCAGTCTGAGTTGGTGCGGAATCGAACACGCCGGTCACCGCCGGTCTGCGCGGCGCTGGTGCTGTAGATATTGTCGATCGAAGAGGCAAATCCAGGAGCCTGTGTCTGCCAGTATGCGAACGTGTCGGCCTTGTCGGTGGAGCGGGCGTAAAGCAGTTGCACGCGCTTTCCGCTATCGCCATCGGTGATGCAGGCGAAGCTCGAAGCTGCAGTTGCGCTGTAGGCGGAGACCGTCTGTCCCTGGACCTCCATGCCGCTCGGAGCCTGATCTGGCCCGTGCGTGCACAGCACCTGACCATCGTCAGCTGTGTAGGAAAAGAGATCGTTCTCGCAGCCGGCCGTTTCGCTGGCCGCGGCCCCCAGGCCAGGAGTCGCAAGACCACCGGAATCAGGCGCGACATCACCTGCACCAGCCGCTGACGGCAGCACAATGATCGTCGCGACCATCATGATGGCCATAAAGAGTCTCGCGAGGAGAGGGGTGTGGCCCTCTCGCTTCTTGTGTCGCTTCGTTACACGCACAATTCATCCCTGACTGTTTCAATGAGGACCTGCTCCATAGGCCTCGCTTGAGACTTCGGACCTTGGGCGTGTATGTCTTGAGAGTTTTTTCGCTCAAACTGTCGGACGACCCCTCATTCGCGCCATGCTTGGGGCGTGAGTTCACTGCAATGGAGCCATCGGCAGGCCGAGCAAAGTCCCTTCGTCCTGATCGCTCTCAAGGGCTGGTTTGACGCTGGCGAAGCCGCGACGGGCGCGCTGGACTGGCTCGAGGAGCACTACGAGGTGACCGAGCTTGCCGAAATACACGCCGACGAGTTCTTCGACTTTCAGCAGGAGCGGCCGTTCGTGGCTCTTTCAGAGGCCGGCGAGCGCTCGATTCTGTGGCCCAGCACAAGGGTTCTGCTGGCTGAAGGCGAGGATGTTGATCCGTTCATCCTGATTAACGGGACCGAACCGCATCTCCGGTGGCGGCTCTACTCTCAGCTCCTGGACGAGATCCTGGCTGAGTACGCGGCACCTCGTGTAGTGACTCTGGGCGCAATGGTCGGGGGGATCCCTCATACCCGTCAGTTGGCCGCCAAAGGCAGCAGCGCTGACAAGCAGATTGCAGCACGATACGGACTTCAGCCCCCGAGGTACCAGGGTCCAACGGGAGTGCTTGGGGTGCTGCATCAAGCTCTGGACGTGTCCGGCCGAGCCGGTATTTCACTCCACGTGCCGGTGCCTCACTACGCGGCCAGCGGACCGAGTCCGAAGGCAATGCTGTCCCTGCTCGCGGCAGTGCAGCGCGTCACCGATATCCCCACGCACCACGAAGCCCTCTACCAGGAGGCCGAGCTGTGGGTTCAGAGCGTCAGCGAGGCAGTTGGGGATGACGAGCAACTCAAGGCCTACATCGGCAAGCTTGAGGAGCACCGTGACGCCGACCTTGAGGAGCAGGTGTCGTCCAGTGGAGATGTCGCCGCCGCACTCGAAGAGTTTCTTCGGCGCGAGTCAGAGAGCTAGTCGAGAACGCCCACGGCCTCCTGGAGCAGCCAGTGGTCAGCGAGCGTAAGCCAGGTCATCGCCTCGACGATCGGGA
>CAYUOD010000376.1:0-2041 GCA_964446225.1 uncultured Acidimicrobiales bacterium
AGGAACCCGCGGATGACATGTGCCGCAGCACCACCAATCACGCTATGTACCGAGCCTCTCTAGATAAACAGAGGTACGAAGACCAGGCTGACGATGGTCATCACCTTGATCAGGATGTTCATCGACGGGCCGGACGTGTCCTTGAACGGATCACCAATCGTGTCACCGACAATCGCGGCGTTGTGGGCATCAGTGCCCTTGCCGCCATGCGCGCCAGCCTCGATGTACTTCTTGGCGTTGTCCCAGTTGCCGCCGGAGTTCGCCATGTAAATGGCCATCAAGAAGCCAACGACAAGCGAACCGGCGAGGAAGCCGCCAAGTGCATCAACCGAGATAAAGCCGATGAGCAGAGGAAGCACGATAGCCAAACCACCCGGTATCAGCATCTCTCTGAGTGCTGCCTCAGTGGAAATCTCGACACAGCGGTTGGAGTCGGGCTTGACGCCCTCCTTACCTTCGCGCAGGCCCGGAATCTCGCGGAACTGACGGCGGACCTCGGTGATCATGGCCTGAGCCGCACGGCCCACGGCTGCCATGGTGAGCGACGCAAATACGAACGGCACAGTAGCGCCAAGGAATAGCCCGATCGTGACGTTGACCTCGTTGAGGTCAATGGTCTCGAGTCCAGCCGAAATGCTGAAGGCCTTGAACAGAGCAAGCGCTGTTACCGCAGCCGAGCCAACAGCAAAGCCCTTGGCTACAGCAGCTGTGGTGTTGCCAAGGGAATCCAGTGAGTCGGTGACTTCACGAACCTCTGGCTCAAGGTGCGCCATCTCGGCGATACCGCCGGCATTGTCAGCAATCGGACCGTAGGCGTCGACCGCCACAATGACGCCGGTGGTGGCAAGCATGCCTACAGCAGCGAGCGCTACTCCATAAAGTCCAAAGTTCGGAACAGCGGAACCCGCGGCTCCGACCAACGCGTTCTCGGCCAACCAGAAGCTGCCGCCGATGGCGGTTACCACAAGCAACACGGCTGGCGCGGTCGAAAGCTTGCCCTGTGCGATTCCAGCGATCACGACGGTTGCCGGGCCAGTCTCAGCCTGCCCAGCTACCTGCTTGACGGGTCCGTACTCGTCTGAGGTGAAATATTCTGAGGTCAAGCCAATCGCCCAGCCGGCGGCCATGCCCAACACGATCGTGAGGCCCAGGTACAGCGGCTTGTCGACGACGTCCATATCGCCGAAGAGCCAGACCGCACCACCGAGGCTCAGCAGCGTAGTGAGGCCCATCGCGACGTAGGTGCCCTTGTGCAGCTGCGCGGAGAGGCTCTTGTTCTCGTCGCCAGTCGTCATGAACGCACCGATAATGGAAGCCAACATGCCAAGCGAGGCGATCAGAAGGGGAAACACCATCAATCGCTTGACGTCATCACTCATTTCAAAGCTGCCGCTGCTCGACAAGAAGCCAGGCAGGAGAACCGATATAAGAATTATTGGTGCGATGAGAGACCCGGCGTAGGACTCGAACAGGTCTGCGCCCATGCCAGCGACGTCACCCACGTTGTCACCAACTGCGTCAGCGATCGTGGCTGGGTTGCGGGGATCGTCCTCGGGGATTCCCTCTTCGAGCTTTCCAACGAGGTCACCGCCAACGTCTGCTGCCTTGGTGTAAATGCCACCACCAATACGAGCGAACAAAGCGATAGACGAAGCACCAAGACCGAAGGTGGCCAACACCTGGAAGGCATCGTCAACTGCAAGCCACTCGACAAAGAGCAGGTAGTTGAAGGTAAGGCCGAACAGCGCCAAGCCAGCGACCGTGAAGCCCATGACCGCGCCACCCTTGAAGGCAAGAGGCAACGCTTCTGCCGCGCCCTCGCGGGCAGCATTGGCGGTACGAGTATTCGCAGCGGTAGCGACTCGCATACCTATGAATCCCGCTATCGAGCTGAGCAGCGCACCCGACAGGTACGCAAGAGCACCCCACGGACGGCCATAGTCGAGCAACGCGAAGATCAACACCGTCATGATGCCAACGAAGACAGACACCCACTGGTACTCGCGCTTGAGGAACACCATCGCGCCGTCCTGAATTGCTT
>CAYUOD010000376.1:2141-3314 GCA_964446225.1 uncultured Acidimicrobiales bacterium
GACACCCACTGGTACTCGCGCTTGAGGAACACCATCGCGCCGTCCTGAATTGCTTCACCGATTTCCTTCATGAGATCGGTACCCTGGTCGGCGGCGATGACTACCTGGAAGAAGTAGTAAGCCAGACCGAGGGCCCCAGCAGACGCAGCAAGCGCCAGATAAGGGACAATATCCACTTGGTTTCCTTTTGAATCGATGAACGCGGCGCTGAAGTTTGCGTGTGACTACGGAAACCCAGACCGGCCGAGCTGTTGCTCAAACGCGGCTATCGCCAACGCACAAGGCTACGTGCTGCAACGGGTAAGGATCAAGAATCCCCGTCTCGATTTGGGATCGGCGGTGTGAGCAGCGGTACCGTGAGCAGCTAACAAGCTGCACAAAAGGGACGGAAATGGATCTCAGGCAGAGCCCAGAGGGCGAAAAGCTTCTCAGCGAAGTCACCACATTCATCGAGAGCTACATAGAGCCAAACCAGAAGACCTTCGCCGAACAGATGGCCGACTCGGGTGACCCGCACTTCCACCCGCCGATCCTCGAGGAACTCAAGGACAAGGCCAAGGAGCAGGGCCTCTGGAACATGTTCCTCCCGCATCTCGACCCTGACGAGCCCGGCTCCAAGCTCTCGAACGTGGACTACGCCTACATCGCCGAAACGCTCGGCCGCAACGGGTTCGCCTCTGAGGTCTTCAACTGCTCGGCGCCTGACACAGGCAACATGGAGCTGCTCCATCTTTACGGAACCGCCGAGCAGAAAGAGCGTTGGCTCTATCCCCTGCTCAATGGCGAGATCCGCTCTTCGTTCGCCATGACCGAGCCAGCGGTGGCGAGTTCAGACGCCACCAACATCGAAACACGCATCGACTCCGATGGCGATGACTATGTCATCAATGGCCGCAAATGGTTCATCTCCGGGGCTGAGAACCACCGCTGTGAGCTGTTCATCCTCATGGGCAAGACTGATTTTGAGGCGTCGCGCCACCGGCAGCAGTCGATGATCCTCGTGCCGCGCAACCATCCGGGCGTCACCCTCGAGGAGTCGCCGACGGTCTTTGGCTACGAGGACAGGGGCGGTCACCCACAGCTGCTGTTCAAGGACGTACGCGTGCCAAAAGACGAGGGCCTGCTCGGCGAAGAGGGCGGCGGATTCGCCATGTCGCAGGCACGCCTCGGCCC
>CAYUOD010000377.1:0-3301 GCA_964446225.1 uncultured Acidimicrobiales bacterium
GGTACATTGGCCGTCAAGCGCGAAGCGCGACATCATGATGGTGCGCCAGGACGATCAGCCGTGGCAAGGTCGCTCCACTGTGCTGTTGGATGTCCGCCATGGCAAACAAGTCGATGAGGCGTTCGAGAGCTGCGTGTCCGCAGCGGCGAGTGTGATATCGGCGGCCTTTGAACGCGGCGATCTCGTCCGACTCACCACCACCGACGGCGGAGACTCCGGATTCGGGACCGGGCACGCCCACATGGATGCCATCCTCGAATATCTCGCCACCGCGCAACTCACCCGTCAAGCGTCGCTGCAGGCCAGCCTTGGCGTGCTCAGCAAGCGCAGCAACGGTGGCGGTCTCGTCGTGATCACGACGAAGGCTCCGCGTCAGGAACTGAAACAAATTCGCAGGCTACAACAGACCTTCGGATTCGTATTCGTTGTCGACTTCACCAAGCCGTCATGGGATGGGGCCGGCGAGCCAGCCACCAAAGCAGCTGAACCGGGAATCATTCACGTGCCGTCCCGCTCGTCGTTCGCAGATCAGTGGAATGCGGCGATCCGCACGAGTACCCCGCGCACCGAGAGGGCAATGCGATGAGCGAAGCCAAGACTCCTCCAACACCGTCGATCTACGCTGAGCTGTCTCTGTTTGCGCTGACTTGTGTGACGGTCGTGGGCATGTCGCGCCTGTTCGTAGACAACACGATTGTTCCTTACCTGCTCACGACCGCCGTACTGGCTCACGGCGTGGCGGCCGTACTGCGCAGGTTGCGCTGGAATCCGCTCGCCGCTGTGGCGGTCAATATCGTTTCGCTCGGTCTGCTGCTGCTCATGAGCAGATACCCGGACACGCTCACCTGGAGACTCGTTCCGACGCGACTCACATGGACAGTGCTCCAAGCCGACCTTTCCCAGGCCTGGGAAGCGTTCGGTATTGTCCGGGCACCGACCGAAACTCTGGCTGGATTCGTGGCCGTATCCATGATCGCGATCTGGCTTCTCGTACAACTCGCGGACACTGCTGCATTCAGGCTGCAGAC
Source organism: uncultured Acidimicrobiales bacterium (assembly GCA_964446225.1). Taxonomy (GTDB): domain Bacteria; phylum Actinomycetota; class Acidimicrobiia; order Acidimicrobiales; family Poriferisodalaceae; genus CAYUOD01. The sequence goes on from CAYUOD010000377.1 coordinate 1,029, forward strand.
GACGGTGGAAGCAATCGTGCCAATGGGCACCATCTTTATCTTCACCTCACTACTCGACAACGACCGCAGCCGCCTTCCAGCGACCGTGTTCTTTCTCGCTGCGGTGCTGGCCTTTTCACTCACCCACCGGGGCAGGGCGCGCGCCCAGGTGGCCGGGACCCATGAACCGCTACACGGGCGGGAGATCAGAAACGGGGCTGGCATCGCGCTCGCTTCGATCGCCGTCGCCGCCCTGCTTGGACCAATGCTGCCCGGTGTTGACGAAGAACCGCTGTTGAACTGGCGCAGCATCGACGGCTCGGGTCCTGCCGAAGACCGAGTGACGTTGAGCCCGCTCGTGGATGCTCGAGGGCGCCTCGTGGGCCAGTCCGACCTGGTGGTCTTCACCGTTCGCTCTGATGTCCGCTCCTACTGGCGCACCACCTCACTCGACTCGTTCGACGGTGTTGTCTGGGGCGCCAAGTACAACGTCTCAGAGGTGGACGGAGCACTTCCCGCGGAGCCATTCGAGGGAGAGTCCGACACGTTCGAGCAGACTTTCGAGATAGAGGCACTCAGCGACGTCTGGTTACCCGCTGCTTTCTCGGCCACCAATATCGAGACCTCGCTGGACGACGTCCGCTACGAATCCAGCTCCTCGACGCTGCTGCTGGGCTCCAGGGACCGCACCGAAAAGGGCCAGACCTACACGATCACTTCGGTTCGTCCGAGCTTCAACCCCGATGAACTTCGCAACGCTTCCACGACCTATCCCCAGGAGATCATCGAACGATATCTCCCACTGCCTCCGAGCTTCAGTTCTGAGGCCCGTCTCCTGGCTGAGTCACTTACGATCGACGCCGAGACCAACTACGACAAGGCTCTCGCAATTCAGCAGTACTTCCGCACCTTCGACTACGACTTGAACGTGGCTGAAGGCCACAGCAACCGTCGCATCGCCACGTTCCTCGAAGAGCGAGTCGGCTACTGCGAACAGTTCGCCGGCACCATGGCCGGTATGGCCCGAGCACTTGGGATTCCGTCCAGAGTTGCTGTCGGATTCACTCCGGGCGACGAGATCGAACCAGGACTGTTCGAAGTCCGCGGCCGCCACTACCACGCATGGCCTGAGCTGTACTTCCCAGGCTCTGGCTGGGTGTACTTCGAACCAACTCCGAACCGGGGAGCACCTGGCGCAGAAGCCTGGACCCTCGGAGCCGAAGCGCAGGTTTCAGCTGTGAACCCGAACCTCGCAGAGACTCCAGCCGACCGGGACATCCCGCTGGGCCTTGAGGACCAGCCAGAGACACCAGATCCAGCCGACCTGGCCGACATCAACGCTGAGGAAGAATTCGCAGACTTCGACATCGCCACGGGAACCTCCGGCTCGCCACAGTGGGTTACTCGCATGCTGATCGTCGCCCTGGTGCTGCTCGGCGCCCTGGCGCTGTGGGCCATCTCGGTTCCGCTGCTGCGCAGGCGTCGCTCGAAAGTTCGCCACAGCAACAACGTTGCGCCCGAGCAGATCGTGCAAAACAACTGGGAAGATGCCAACGAGGCCCTCGGCCTGATGGGAATTCGAGCCTACGACTCTGAGACACGTAGCGAATTCGCCGATCGGGTGAGCCAGACCACTCCCCTACGCAACGGGCACCTGAGCTCGCTGGCAACCATGACCGATCGCTGCATCTACCAGGCACACGAGCCTGGAGCCGACGACCTCGCTGAGTCCTCAACCCTGCTCTTGAAAGAGCTGGATGATGAACTCGCGGAGATGTGCAGTGCGGGTCAACGGCTCCGTCATGAACTTGATCCCCGGCCGCTCATTCCGTCGTGGCCCGCACGTCTCAGCGGAGCTCCAGACCAAGCCGATTTCTAACCGCCTTACCGCCAGGGAGCCGAGGTGGTGGCGACCTACTGTGCTATTTGCTCTGGGCTATTGCTCTGGCTTCTCTTCGGGATTCTCAGGGCGCCGGAAGCGGGCGGCCCAATCTGAGCCGGGGCCGCGCCCAGCGACGAGGCCAAGCTCCTGCATTCCTGCTCGGCCCAGCTTCTTCGCGTTCGTCACGATGTACAAGGCGCTACCGAAGAGCACGATGAACCCGATGAAGGCGAGAGCAGGATGCACCGAAAGGAGCACGAACATCGCAATGATGCCGAAGATGAGTCCCGCGAGGCCGCGTCGGATGTTCCGGAACGCGTGCCGGTAAATTGTGGTCTCGCCGACGGCGCGCGCCAATCCCGGGTCGTCCTCGTGGAACTGTTCCTCGATTTGACTGAGAATGCGCTGTTCG
>CAYUOD010000378.1:0-3299 GCA_964446225.1 uncultured Acidimicrobiales bacterium
TATAGTGCCCAAACGAGCGGTAATGAGCAGGGGTATGCCATTGTCGCGACCAGCCACATAGGGGAGTTGCCATGACGACAACCGAAGATCACCAAACATTCGTCGGAACCCGCAGACTTCGCAAAGAAGACCCGGCACTCCTGACCGGTGAATCGCGTTTTGTGGACGACATCGTGATCCCCGGAGCTTTGTGGATGTCCGTGGTGAGAAGTCCTCACGCGCATGCCAAGATCACCTCCATAGATCTCAGCGATGCTCTGGCCTCTCCCGGGGTAGTAGCTGCATACACAGGCGCCGACCTCATGGACCTCTGGGCCGCACCGCTCCCCTGCGCGTGGCCTGTGACTGAGGACATGAAGAATCCTCCTCACTACCCCGTGACCCCCGACATCGCCCGTTATGTGGGCGACGCGGTGGCAATCGTTCTGGCAGACAGCCGCTACGAGGCCGCCGACGCCGCGACCACGGTCATTGTCGAGTACGAAGTACTGCCAGCGGTCGCAAGCCTCGAAGACGCGGTTACTGACAGCACCCAGGTGTACCCCGACGAGGGCACCAACGCTGCATACACCTGGGAACTCATCCCCGATGCTGATGCTGTGGAGCAGGCCTTCGCGAACGCCTCGCACACGGTGAAGGGCCGCTTCGTGCAGCAACGCCTCATCCCGGCTGCGATGGAGCCGCGCGGGGTCATTGCCGTGCCGTCGCCGTACAACGGCGAGATGACGCTGTACACCTCAACGCAGATACCACACATCCTGAAGGTCATGACCACGGTGACGCTCGGCTTCCCAGAGCACAAGCTGCGTGTCATCGCACCAGCAGTTGGCGGCGGATTCGGATCGAAGCTCGATGTCTACCCCGACGAAATGCTCTGCGTGGCACTCGCCAACAAGCGGGGCGTGCCGGTGCGCTGGACCGAGTCCCGTTCTGAGGGAGCACTCTCCACTATCCACGGGCGTGGCCAGATCCAACAAATCGAACTCGCGTCAGATAACGACGGAAAGATCAGCGCCGTCCGTGTGCACCTCGACGCCGATATGGGCGCATACATGCAGTTGCTCACCGGTGGTGTTCCGCTGCTCGGTGGATTCCTCTATCACGGTGTCTACGACGTCCCCAACTATTCGTTCACCTGTACGGGCCACTTCACGAACATGCCCCCCACAGACGCGTACAGAGGGGCTGGACGACCAGAGGCCACGTTCGCGATCGAGCGGGCAATCGACCTCCTCGCCCGCGAGGTAGGAATCGACGTCGTCGAGATCCGGCGCAGGAACTTCATCCCAACAGATGCGTTCCCGTACAACTCGGCACCAGGTTTGGTCTGGGACTCAGGTGACTACGAACCCGGCCTCGACATGGCTCTTAAGACCGTCGGCTACGAAAATCTGCGCCAGGAACAGCAATCACGCATCGACAACAACGACACCAAGCTCATTGGCATCGGCGTCGTGACCTACGCAGAGATGTGCGGGCTGGCGCCGAGTCGCGTGCTGGCTTCGCTCAGGTTCGGCGCTGGCGGCTGGGAACACGCCACCGTACGCATGCTGCCTACCGGTTCAGTACAGGTCGTCACCGGTGCTACTCCTCATGGTCAAGGCCACGAGACCGCCTGGTCGCAAATCGTTGCCGACAAACTCGGTGTGGATCCCGACGCCGTGGAAGTACTTCACTCAGATACGGCGATCTCACCTCACGGCCTGGACACCTACGGATCTCGTTCGCTCTCGGTTGGTGGAACTGCCATCTTCATGGCCTGTGACAGGGTCATCGACAAGGCCAAGCTCATCGCGGCACACCAACTCGAAGCCAATGCAGATGACCTTGACTACGCGAACGGCACCTTCAGCGTGCGAGGCACTGAGGGCGCTGAGGTTCCTCTGGCGGCGATTGCCTTCGGAGCCTTCACGGCCCACGATCTGCCCGAGGGCGTCGAGCCGACACTCGAGGCGTCGATCACCTGGGATCCACCCAACTTCACCTTCCCGTTCGGATCACACGTCGCCGTTCTGGAAATCGATACAGAGACCGGCGATATCAAGATCTTGGACTATGTCGCAGTGGACGACTGCGGCAATCAGATCAACCCGCTGATCGTTGAGGGCCAACTGCACGGCGGCATTCTGCAAGGCATTGCACAGGCCCTCTACGAAGAGGCCGTATACGACGAGGACGGTCAGCCCAAGAACGTCACCTTGGGTGACTACCTGGTTCCTTCAGCAACCGAGGCTCCCAACTACCGTCTTGATCACACGATCACTCCAAGCCCGACAAACCCGATGGGCGTCAAGGGTGTCGGTGAAGCGGGCACGATCGGCTCGGCGGCAACGATCATTAATGCTGTAGTGGACGGACTCTCACACCTGGGTGTGGATCATGTCGAGATGCCAGCCAGCCCCGAGCGGGTCTGGAGCATCATCCAGGAGCATTCCTAGACCGCGACACGCTCGTAGATCTCGATATCGACGGTTTCGAGGTCGACTCCGCAGCCCTTGGCTGGCTGGTCCTGTTTCGTCTCGGCGAACACGAACCCGGCGCGCTCGGCCACGCGAACGCTCGGGCTGTTCCCCCGCATGATCCTGAGATAGACGCGCTCAACATCCTGAGAAAGCGCCGCAACTGTCACGACTTGAAGTGCTCGGAAGGCAATTCCTCGGCCGCGCGCTGACTGGTCGAGGTAGTACCCCGCTTCGGCTCCCCACTCATTGATACCCACGCCCACCGCTCCGAGTATCGGGCCGTCGCTGGCCTCACGGATCACGTAGTGGCCGCCGATCCGGCCCGAGAACGCGGCCTGTGCCAGCTGCAGAAATGCCTCGAAGTCATGGGGTTGGTAGTCAGCGGGAACCGAGGTGTTCTGAGCGATACTCGGAGCGCGGCAAATAGCAATCACCTGCTCGGCATCGGCAGGCCTTGGACGCATCAACACCAGGCCGTCGCCAAGGATCTCTTCAGCTAACGACAACTCACTCATACACAATGGTGACATGCCAGCTGAGCCGATCCGGCCCGATTTTCTTCAACGTGCGTAACTCTGGGGGGTCATAGCCAATCCAGTTACGCATCTATGGATTAGGGCAGATAGTGCTGTTGGCGCAACATGCGCGTGAGGTCTTCCTGGTTATCCTCATGCCACTCGGGATCTCGCTCGGTCGCCCGATTCGCGAGACTGTCCACCTCGTGGTCCGGCCAGGGGTCTTCGACAACGTGCATGGCCTGCTGTTCGGCACATTCGTCCGCGCCCAAAGGCTCAAGCGAGTCGTCCTGGGAAACGAATGTCCATTGGTCACTCGGCA
>CAYUOD010000379.1:0-3299 GCA_964446225.1 uncultured Acidimicrobiales bacterium
GGAGCTTGTTGCGGCTCTCAGTAGACGACACTCCGTTGACGCTAGCGCGGCTGCCACGAACGTGATGAGATACAGATGCTACGGCTTCCTAGCAGCCCTCAGCTGACTTCTGCACGAGACCGAGGGTGCGGAAGCGGAGCTGTTCTGAAAGGGCGAGCTGGGTGGTGGTGCGTTGGATCCCGTCCACCTCGAGTACTTGGTTGATGACCTCTTGCAGGTGACGGTTGGTGCGGGCCACAACGCGTAGGTGCAGGTCGCCGTCTCCGCTGATGGTGTGGGCCTCGATGACCTCGGGGATTTCGGCGAGGTGAGCGACGACGGCTTCGAGTCGTCCCTGGGCGATCTCCAGGACACAGAAGCTGAGCACCTCGTAGCCGATGCTCGTGAGGTCGATGTCGGGGGTGAGCCCAACGAGAATGCCACGGTCCTGCAGCTTTGCCATGCGGGCCTGGACTGTGCCACGGGCCACGCCGAGTGTGCGGGAGAGTTCCATTGCCCCAGAGCGGGGAGCATCAGCCAGAGCGATGATGAGTCGAGCGTCGAGTTCATCTACAGGACTTGATGGCATCCGCTGCTTCTTCCCCGCTTTGCTGTGCGATATGCACAACAAATACCACCATAGGTGACAACTGGATCACTTTGTCGGCGGTCGTATGAGAACACGCCGCGTGCTATCGTCTTAGGTTCCAGGGGCCATTGGCGCAGTTGGTTAGCGCGCTTGCATGACACGCAAGAGGTCACAGGTTCGACTCCTGTATGGCCCACTCATCTGTCCCCAGGACTCAGAGTCCGAGGTGCAGCCGCAGTGCAGCGTCGAGACGCATCTCGCCGTGCTGCAGTGTGGCCGAACGGGTCTGGATGTGATGGGCCCACTTCGACGGTGGACTATTTCACATGTGTCGGCTTGCGAAATAGCGGTAGCCTCGTGGGTATGAGGTTTTCATGATTCGGCCGGTTGGATTCGACCATCTTGTACTGCGCGTGGCCGACGTTGAGCGCTCGCTTGAGTTCTACTCCGAGGTGCTCGGCATGGAGTCATTGCGCGTGACAGAGTGGCGTGACGGCAAGGTCATGTTTCCGTCGGCTCGTATCTCACCAACGGCAATCATCGACTTCTTCGAGACAGCTCCGGACGGACAGAATCTGGATCACTTCTGTGTTGTTGTGGACTCCGCCAGCGTTCAGGCCGCGCTCGACGACCCTCGCCTGACCGTTATCGACGGACCAGGCACACGCTGGGGTGCACAGGGCGATGCGACATCGGTGTACGTTGAGGACCCTGACGGCAATGTCGTTGAACTGCGTTCCTACGCCCAACCGGCGGCGCAATAGAGGCTCTTGTGTTTAACCCTGAACGGAAGCCGTTAGGCAACTTCGAACGCACTGCGCTGCTGGCTATGACCATGGCGCTCGCAGCCTTGGCCATCGACATGCTGCTGCCCGCATTTCCTGAGGCCCGTGCCGGGCTCGGACTTGAACCAGGTGATCCAGAGATCGCCCGCACTCTCACGGTGTTCTTTCTCGGGCTCGCTCTCGGACAGGTCTTCTACGGGCCCTTCACCGACCGGTACGGCCGCAAGCCCGTGCTCTACGTCGGCTTTGCAATCTACGCATTTGGTGCGGTGGCGAGTGCGCTGAGTCCCACGCTTGAGTGGCTGCTCGTGTCCCGCTTCATATGGGGCTTGGGCGCCTCCGGAGCTCGAGTTGTGTCGCAGTCGATCATCCGTGACCGGTACGAAGGTGAGGAGATGGCCCGCGCCATGAGCTTCATCATGGCGGTGTTCATCATCGTGCCGATGATCGCTCCGTTCCTGGGTAGCGCCGTGCTGCAGGTGGCTGACTGGCGCTGGGTCTTCTGGACCGCGCTGATCATCCTCGGATTCATCACGCTGTGGTCGCTGCGCATGCCCGAATCCTTGGCCGAGGAGGACCGGCGAGAACTGAGCTTCGCTCGTGTCGCCGAATCAGGGCGCGTCATCGTTGGATCCCGCCAGGCGGTCGGCTACACGCTTGCCATGGCCGGACTCTTCGGAGTGTTCGCGTCTTACCTCGGCAGCTCAAAGATCATCGTGGACGAAGTGTTCGAGCTGCCAGGCTCATTTCCAGTGATCTTCGGAAGCGCGGCGCTCATCATGGGCGCCTCGTCGCTACTCAACGCCAAGCTCGTGATGCGCTTCGGACTTGAACGCCACGCCCGCACGATGGTCACCGGATTCCTGCTCGCGACACTGCTCATTGCGTCGGTTGCGCTGCTGACCGACGGTACGCCCACGCCCTGGCAGTATTTCCCGGCCCACGCGCTTGTGATGTGGTTCTATGCGCCGCTGATTCCCAACCTGACGTCGCTCGCCATGAAACCCATGGGGCACCTGGCCGGTACCGCGACTGCTGTCATTGGTACGTTCTCGATGGCTGTTGGTGCTGTGATCGGCTCTCAGATTGATGCCGCGTACAACGGCACCCTGATACCGCTGGCGTTGGCGTTCTTCGTCGGGGGACTGTGGTCCTTGGGCATGGTCGTGTGGGTACAGCGTGGTGACGTGGCGCCGGCGCCCGAGTCAGCTGGGGTCGTGGCTTCGGCCTAACCTGTGAGTGCGGCGACTGATTTGAGGCCGCTCCTGTAGAGCAGCCAGATTCGGCCCGTGACGCCCATACCGCCTGCTCTCGCGCGAGTACATACGAAGTGAGGTATGCTCACGAAGCGAGGCCGGGCCCGGCCTGCCCCGCAGTTTCGCCCTCGATGCCCGCGGTGCTGGACCGTCCGTCATCTGGAGAGGCCGTCTGGACACCTTCGCGGATCCGCGAACGGACATGAGTCGACTGAGTCCGGACATTTCTAGGAGAAAAGGTGCGAGTACTTAATGGGCCCGGTAGCGGAGCAGGCAGCACAGGCCAGATACGGGTCAATGAGCGAGCTTCTGCTGGCAGCGATGAGGGCCTGATACCGCCGGCGCTCCAGACTCCCTTAGAGCTGAACCGTCGTCCGGTCACGACGGCCGTGCTCCTGGCAGCGGGGATCGGCTCACGTTTACAGTCCGTCTCCCAGGGCCGTCCAAAGTGCCTCACGGAAGTGGCTGGAGCACCCATTCTTGGGCGTCTGCTCTCGGGCCTGGTTGAGCAAGGCTTCAGGCGACTCGTGGTAGTCGTCGGTTACGAAGGTGACCAGATCCGTGACTATCTGGAGGCCGCCAACACCGGCTTGGAGATTGAGTGCATTTACAATCCCAGGTATGCAACGGCGAATAACATCTACTCGCTGTGGCTAGTGAATGAACACGTCCAGGAGTCCTTCGTTCTGA
>CAYUOD010000380.1:0-3275 GCA_964446225.1 uncultured Acidimicrobiales bacterium
GAGGCGATCGGCTATGTCGCTGATCAGGTGAATGTCGCTCCGATGTTGTTGACTGAGTACGGCTGGTCGTCACGCACGGGGACCTATCACCGCAAGCAGATCCGAGGCCATTTCGGGGGGACTGTGGATTGGTGTGTGTAAGTGGGGTGGTCCGATCTGGTCCGCGGCTTGAGGCCGTGGTCCGGGAAGGATTACTTGATGAACATGCATGAAGATACTGGCTCGGCGTCGGAGCTGGCGGGCTCGGGCCTGATGCTCCCTGTTGATGCTGAGCTGGCCGTGGTGGCGGAGCGTCTGGTCGACCAAGCGCGGGCTGATGGGGTCGCGCTCACTGGTTCTGGTGGGCTGCTCACCGACTTAATTCAACGGGTCCTCCAGGGCGCTTTGGAGGCGGAGATCACTGACCATCTCGGCTATGAACCCCACGCGGTCGAGGGCCGCGGGACCGGGAACTCGCGCAACGGTCACTACCCGAAAACAGTGCGCACCGAGGTTGGTGATGTCCGCGGTCGCGGTGCCCCGCGACCGCGCGGGCAGCTTCGAGCCGGTCACTGTCCCCGTAGGCGAACGCCGCCTCACGGGCTTAGACCAAACGGTGATCTCGCTCTATGCGAAAGGCCTCACGACCGGCGATATCGCCGCCCATTTGTTCGATATCTACGATCAACAGATCGATCGCTCCACGATCAGCCGGATTACTGACGGCATTGTCGAGGACATGAACCTCTGGCAGTCCCGGCCCCTCGACTCGGTGTATCCGGTGTTGTTAGGGACGGTATCCGGATCAAGATCCGGGACGGCACCGTCACGAACCGCACCGTCTACGTGGTGATGAGCATCAATATGGACGGCGAACGCGACATCCTCGGGCTGTGGGTCGGCCCCACCAGCGGCGAGTCACCCAAATTCTGGCTCACCGTCATGAGCGAACTCAAAAACCGCGGCCTGGCCGATGTGCTCATGTTGTGCTGCGATGGACTCAAAGGCCTGCCCGACTCGGCCCGCGCCATCTGGCCGCTCGTCGATGTGCAGTTATGCGTCGTGCATCTCGTGCGGAACAGTCTGCGGTTCGCGTCGAAGAAACACTGGGGCCCAATCACCCGCCAACTCAAACAGATCTACACCGCCCCAAGTCTGGCCGCCGCGGAGACCGCTTTCGAGGAGTTCGCCGCCGACTGGGAAGCAAGATATCCAGCCATGGTGAAATCGTGGCGCGACACCTGGGCGGACTTCATCCCGTTCCTCGAGTTCCCCGTCGAGCTTCGCAAGATTGTTTACTCGACAAACGCGATCGAATCGCTGAACGCCAGGTTCCGTAAAGCCGCCGTGCGCCGCGGGCATTTCCCGACCGAACAAGCTGCGTTCAAGGTGCTCGACCTGACGTCGATCGAGAGAAGAAAGAACCGGGCCAACCCAACCGGGCGAATTGTTGCGTGGAAGACTATTCTCAATGCCTTGACCATCCACTACGGTGACCGCCTCGCGGCTGCCAACCAATAACAATGACCAACTCACTTACACACAGTCTGCAACAGTCCCGTTACGGAGCAATTTCGGCAGTCCGATGTTGAAACACCGACTCAGAGTGTTGCTGTATCTGTCGATCATTCGCCTCATGCAACAAGAATCCACTGATTGCGCAGCCGTCTGACCAGGACGTTCAGCGTCCCGCCGCCGTTTCTGTACCGACACTACCGCTGCCCCTTAAGGAACTCGGCGGGAACCGACACGTAGGTCACCCCTGATCCTGTTCCAATGCTCCCGAACGCCTCGTATGCGATCGATTTCGCATCTTGTTTCCCGTTTAGCGGAAGAAATTCCCGTTGAACGAGAAGCGGCAATTTTGGGGGCGCCCAAAGCCCAGCTCGGCGCCGTCTCGAAATAGTGCAAACCGAATAACGGCCAGTTGACTGGCTAGAGCCCATATTCATACTACGAATGACCCATTCGGACGTTTGCGCGCGCGATCCTGGGATGCTCAATGGTCACGCAAGGCCGCGACAGCGCGCGGCAGGCCCGCGATGGTCAGTCGGTCGAGGAGTTGGGCCACCGACATGGGCGGGTTGGCGAGGTCTGCGGCCTGTTGCTGAACTACGCCACTAACGGCCGATGGCGCGAGATCCAATAGGTGAAGTACGAAGAGGTCCGGGCTTTGAGCTTCAATTCCATAGGGCGCGAGGGCGAACTCGGGGAAGTCCTTGAGATTCTCCGTGACTATCACTTGGGAACCGGACCGGATTGCCACGGCAAGTACATGTCGATCCGTGGTGTCTGGCAACTCGAGGCCCTCGACCAGCGGCTCGTAGCCGGACACGAGACTGTCGGGTACTGCTTTGCACATCAATGCTGTTGTGCGTTCAAGCTGCTCCGGGGTGATATCTGGGTAACGACGAATGACCGACCGAACCATCTCATCCAGAATCTCTGCTGACCATACCGCCCGGAAGAGACCGGTCATAGCGAGTCGGACAAGGAGATCGCGCACGCTCGCTGGATGCAGAACACAGGCGTCATATGTTGCAGTAAATGTCATCCCGCGCCGTGGACCTAGTACTCAATCCCGAGGTGTTGGGCCTCCGCGCTGAGGCGAGTGGCCACGGCCTGCCGGTCGGAATCATCAATCTGTTTGTAGGCCATCAAATCGCGGAGTAGGACGCGCCGTCTGTTGCCCACTCGGCGATGCGGCAACTTGTCGTCTTCTAGCAGTTTGACCAAGTAGGGCCGAGACACGTTGAGGAGCTCCGCCGCCTGTTGGGTGGTGAGTTCGGCATGTACGGGTACCACGGTCACAGCATTGCCATTGGCGATCTGGGCGAGCACATCAACCAGCAGGCGCAGTGCTGCGCCGGGAATCTCGAGTGTCGCGTTGTGTTCATTCGCTTTGAGCTGCACCGTGGCCCCATCAAGATCGGGACTGTCGCGTAGAAAACGGTCGAGCGTAGTCACGGCTACCGCGGCCTGGGCCACGGTAGTTTCATCCGGAATGTTGAGATGGTGATCAAGTAGTGCGGCGGGAGCCATCGTCTTGTCTCCTGGTAGTTGCGTTCTTCTTATTAGCACGATCGGCAGCGCTGGTGCGCGATATGTCTATCGACAACCGATAAGAACACTATAGTTATTATTCGAAATATTCGCAATACACATATTATTCGAAATATGTGATACTATTGAACTACACCACTGTGATTCGCCAACCGGCGGAACAGCAACTACCCAGGAGGCCAACGATGGCTCGGGGTCCGGGGAAGGGTCTGTCCGATTTTCTGTGTAAGTGG
>CAYUOD010000381.1:0-3272 GCA_964446225.1 uncultured Acidimicrobiales bacterium
TTGCGGGCTCCATGAAGGTAGTAGTGCTCGACGATGAGGTGGCAGCGTAGGTGGCGTCAGGGCCGGCTTGGCGTACTCGCTGGTTGCGTAACCATATTGGGTAGCTGCTCACTCGAGACGCGCTAGCGGTTGAAGGCGACCGCTGACGAGACCTCAAGAAACTTCGAGGTGTTCACGAAAGTCTCCCGCGGGAGACAAGAATTCTCTGTTGGCGCTACCTATCTATGCGTCCGGGGCGAGCCGGTCATCGCGCAGTGCCCCTCGGCGGACTTTGCCTGCGTCGTCGCGGAGCGGTTCGGTGGTCCATTCGACCGTGCGGGGCAGTTTGTAGCGAACGAGGCGTTGTGCGAGAAACTCCATGAGTTTGCTCTCGTCGAGATTGTCCGCTTGCACGATCGCGTGGATCAGATTGCCCTTGTCCTCATCAGGCAGTCCAAAGACGACGCAGGATCCGACGTTGGGGTGGGCGTTGATGGCGGCTTCCACCTCAGCGGGGTAGATGTTTGCCCCGCCGACCAGGATCATGTCCTTGCGGCGATCTGCGAGGTAAAGGTAGCCGTCTTGGTCAATCCAACCCATGTCGCCGAGACTTTCCCAGCCGTCGAGTACGTCGGCTTCTGCTCCGATGTAGCGGTACGTGGGCCTGTCCCGGTCCACCGATCGCATCCAGATCTCACCGGTCTCCCCGGCCAAGAGATCGGCGCCAGCCTCGTCGCAGATCTTTGCCTCACCCATAATGGGTTTGCCGACCGAACCACGGTGGGCGAGCCACTCGGTGCCACTCAGGAACGTGAACATCTGTGCCTCGGTGCCGCCGTAGAGTTCCCAGAGATTCTCGGGGCCGAGCCAGTTGATCCAGATCTCTTTGAGCCACGGTGGACACGGTTCAGCGAGATGCACGGCCCGGGTAATAGAGGACAGATCGAAACTGAACTTGACGTCGTCGGGCAGCTTCCACATGCGCTGCATCATTGTTGGCACGAGGTAGATCGCGGAGGCTTGCGTGTCTTGGATAGTTCGCAGTGTTTCCTCTGCGTCAAAGCGAGCGAGCAGGGCAACATGGCCGCCGGCGAGCAAGGTTGAGAAAGTCCAGATGAGGGGACCGTTGTGATAAAGCGGCCCTGGAATGACCATGGTCTCGCCCTCGACTGCACCGAGCAGCGCGCTGAGTCCGACGAGTCCAGCTCCGTAGGTTGACGGATCCCCGGAGACGATGAGCTTGGGACGTCCGGTGGAGCCTCCGGAGGTTGGTGCTTTCCACGCAGGTGACAGGCAGTCGGCAAGCGGACTGTCGTCTGTGGTGCTGCCCGGCTCGTACCCGAGAGGAATGGACCGACGACCCTCGATATCGACGCCAACCACCAGGGCCGAATCAGCGAGTTCCACGATCGAATCAAGCTCGATTCGAGGAAGTCGTGATGAGACAGGCTGCGGAATCGCACCAATCTTCCAGCATGCAATCATGCTGGTGACGAACTGGACACCGTTGGGTGCTGCAATCGTGACAAAGTCGCCATGCGACACACCCAGCTCAACGAAGTCCCGGGCGAGCTGGCTACTCATCCGACCCAGGTCGCTGTAGGTGTACGTGTGAGCCGCGAAACTCAGAGCCGGCTCGGAGCCCGAGCTGTCAGCGAGCTCATAAAAACGAGCTGCGAAGCTGGGTTCTGAGGCCTCACTCATCGGGAGGCGCCACCAGCGCGTCGGGATTCGCCGCGAGCCAGTCGGCTGCTTGGACAGGTTCAGGTTCGTAGTAATCAGTGGGCATCAAGATCAGTCCGGAAGCGGACAGGAAATACACCTGCCATGCGTGGTAACCACGGTAGGCGAGTTCGTTCTCGGCCATCACCTCTGCGTATGCGGTGACCGCGTTCACGTAACGGTCGGACCGGTTGTACCGGAAGAGCGCGGCCTGCATATCCTCAAGACCGCCGACGCGCACGAGAAAGTTGCCGGCTCCGATGATCGCATCACGGTCGATCGTCGGGTCACCCTCGCAGCACTCCTCCCAGGTTGAGGGAAGGAACTGCATTGGGCCGGTGGCACCGGCTGTCGAGAACCCTTCTATGCGACCCATGCGCGTTTCGATCAGGTTGATGGCGGCCAGGTAGTTCCAGGGGATGCCTGTCTGCGCTTCGGCCTCGCGGTAGTAGCCCATGAGTTCAGCCGCCGGCAGCGGTTCGCGTAACTGCCATGCGGGCAGAGTCTCTGACAGGGTTTCGCTTTTGACGAGCGAGGTGAGGGCCTGGCGGGCGGCCCAATTCTGTTCGACGCCGTATCTTGTTTCAGCGGTGACGCCGGCAATCACATCGGTTTCCCAATCCGGATTACTGGCGAGCACCTGGTACAAACGCTGCTGGCGGCGTCCCCATTCGGTGGCTGTGGCGTCATCGACGGACGCGGACCGGATTGATCCCTCCGTTTCGCTGAGCGCAGCTATGAGCCCATCTTTCGTTTCGGGGATTGCGAGCTCGGCTATCGCCAGGGTGGTGGTCGTGGGAGGCGAGGTCGGCACGGGCGCAGACGTCGCCGGAGGTTGGGAGGTTGGGGCGGGCTGCTGCCCAGCGGTGGAAGTGGCGGCGGTACTGGTGCTGGTGGCCGCGATATCACCAGCTGTTGTCGCTCTGTTGGTCGAGTCACCTGATGAGCAGCCAGCCAGAATGAGCGCCGCAACTACTGCGCCGCCCATGAGATATGGGGTTCTCATGTCGGGTCTGCCCGAAGGTAGGCATCGACCTGGTCGCGCAAAGTGGCGTAGAACCCTGCCATGCACTCGGTGATGATCTCGGCAACGGGGGCGATCGTGTCGATGCGACCCTGAACCTGACCGATGAGAGGTATTGCGGCCTCCATATCGCCGCCGAAGTACAGATCCTGAGGGTTGCCGAAGTCCTGGAAGACGTTGTGTTCGGCGAACTGCAGGCCAAGTGTCCGCTCTGTCTTGAGTGCTCGCAGACCCGGGGAGTGGCGCTGGTTGAGGAACACCGTGTCTGTCTCGCGCCCCGCGACGATCGCCTCTTTCCAGTTGGGGTGCACAGGACTTTCCAGCGCCGAAACCATGCGCGTTCCCATTTGTACCGCTTCGGCACCGAGGCTGAAGGCTGCAGCCATTGTGCTGCCGTCGAGCATCCCACCGGCTGCCACGATAGGTACATCCACCTTCGAGCGGATGAGCGGAAGCAGCACCATCAACGACACGGGGTCAGGATTCTTGAACCCGCCGCCTTCGCCGCCTTCGACGATGAGTCCGTCGACACCCGCCTCGATGGCCT
>CAYUOD010000382.1:0-3260 GCA_964446225.1 uncultured Acidimicrobiales bacterium
AGACCTCACGGCGACCTGACGACGGTCGACAGTTCCAGCTATGGAGACCGCCCCTGAAGCTGTGACACTCGGACCAGCGATACTGGTGCTGATCACCATGATCGGAACTCTCGTGCTGTTGCGCTTTCACGCGAGGAACGCCCGAGGCCGTAGTGGCATGAACCGCACTGCAGGTGAGCAGGGCCAGGACTTCTACCAGCGACTGATAGCGCTGGAGTTGCTGAGTCTGCGGGAACAGTTCGAAGCCGAGGATCGCTCCCTGCGCGAGCCGCTAGCGGCGAAGTCGATCGACCTGACAGCTGGAGCTGAGGAGGACGAGGCGGCCACTATCGACCTGACAGCCGGATCAGCCGAGCAGCGCCGTGAATCGGTACAGTCCGAGACGAAGGCGCCTCGCTCGTCAACATAGCGCCATAGATGCGTAGATTTCGGGGGTCAGGACCGCCCCAACTTACGCATCTACGGGATCGGTGACTAGCGACGGATGGCGAGATCGATGAAGTTGCGACCGGATTCCAGTGCGCCGCCACGATCCCAGGCATCACCGAATCCGAGTACCCGACCGTCGCTGGTGGCGATCCAGTAGCCGTTGCCGGTGCCAGTTACCCGTAGCTGCACGGCGGTTGGGGTAACGCAGTAGCCGAGCCCTGGAAGTGAGCCGTAGAACTTGATGTCGTTCTCGGCGCCGAAGGTGAATACGCCGCCGTCCGCTGCGTACAGCCAGTAGCCGGTGCCGTCGATGGTTGCGGCCATTGAGGTCACAGGAGCGTTGAGGCTCTGACCACCGGTTGAGCCCTTGAACTCGGCATCACCGAAGGAGAACACGCCGCCGTCGGATGCAACAAGCCAGTAGCCGTTACCTGAGGCCGTTGAGGCCATTGAGATGACGGGTGCAACGAGTCGGGTGCCACCCATCGAACCGTAAAACTCGGAGTCGCCGAAGGAGAACACGCCGCCGTCAGCAGCGACGAGCCAGTAGCCGGTTCCGGTGGGATTGGCCACAAGTTCAATGATCGGTGCGTTGAGGGCGATGTTTGTCATATCGCCGAGGAAGTTGGCGTCACCAAAGGCGGTGACCTTGCCAGCACGGTCGACTATCCAGTAGCCCTCGCCTGCGGGCGTGGCCTGCATTGCCATCGCCGGTGAAGAAGAATCGCGAATGTCGCCGTAGGTCGGGGCCTGGAGTCCGTGAACTTCGCCCGTCGAGTCGAGCAGCCAGTAACCCCTGGCGCTCTCAAGCTTGGCCTGACGTAGCGGAATGTCTGGGACTTCACAGCGCGCATTTGGGTCTGGCTTGGGGGCGCGGTTGTCGACGGTCTCTTTGATGAAGGTGGACATTGCAGTTGCGCCCGCTGGCTTGAGGTGGAGGCCGTCCGACCCGAATGAGGAGTTTGGGATTTCGTGGCTGCGTGTATCCCAGTCGGCCACTATGAGATTCGGGTACTTCGCCTTAGCGTCTTCGAGCACCTGGTTGGCGCCCGAGTAGTCGTAGGTTGGCAGCGATCGACGCATGTTGAGCCAGATGACCGTCTCGATGTCGCCGAGCTCATTCAGGATTGCCTCTGAACGCGACTTGAAGGCAGAAGCGCTGAATCCGTCGTTGTAGCCGAGCGCGATGACCACGACATTCTGCATCGCGGCCTTGTTCTGGCGGACAACGTCCAAACCGGCCTTTGTGCTCCGGCTCACCTTGGAGTCGAATGTGACATTCCATTCCCCGCTGAAGTCGCTGACGATGCGACTTTCGGCGCCGAGCATCACCGAATCGCCAATAAAGACGAGGGATTCCTTATCGGTGGTAGCGGCGGCGGGGGAGGAGGGAAGAAGTAACGGTATGGCGAGCAGAAGCAAGCTCAGCACACTGTGTCGTAACAGATTCAGCATCCTGACATTGTGGCCTCTAAAACGCCCCTATGTGGCGCAGGATGCCTAGAGGTTCGGTTGCGGGGTTGTTCGGAGGTACGGCTTGACGGGCTTCCATCCTGCAGGGAACAGAATTCTCGCCTCTTCATCGGAAATTGCCGGGACGATGATCACGTCATCACCGTGATTCCAGTCCACTGGCGTGGCGACTTTGTAGTCGGCGGTGAGTTGCAGAGAATCGATGACCCGCAGGATCTCGTCGAAGTTGCGACCAGTCGAAGCCGGATAGGTGAGGGTGAGTTTTACCTTCTTGTCCGGGTCGATAATGAACACAGAGCGCACGGTGAGTGTGTTGTCCGCATTGGGGTGGATCATGTCGTAGAGATCTGCGACAACTCTGTTGGGATCTGCGAGGAGGGGAAAGTTCAGCTCGACCCCTTGTGTCTCCTCGATATCGAGGGACCAGACATGGTGGTCTGAAAGGCCGTCGACGCTGAGTCCGAGCACTTTCGTGTTGCGCTTGTCGAATTCTGGCTTGAGGGCCGCGACCCTGCCGAGTTCGGTGGTGCAGACGGGCGTGAAGTCTTTGGGATGGCTGAAAAGCACTCCCCAGCTGTCTCCGAGGTATTCGTATAACGAGATGGGTCCTTGTGTGGACTCTGCGGTGAAGTCGGGAGCGACGTCTCCAAGTCGGATGGCCATGGCAATCTCCGGTCGATGAGGGGTTGGGTGATCATTGTAAGCCTCAGGTCCTAATACTTGACCAATCTAGTCAAGTATTAGCCAGAGGTGCTGCGGATGGGCATAAGAAATGCACAAGATTCGTCAATATGCTCAGATTGTTTGCCCTTTTGGTCGATAAGAGTCATATGCCGCAGCTGCAACTCGACGGGAATGTCGTGCTCGTATTTGTCGCCGTGCAGCTGCTGTTGCTCGGGCTGACTCGTCGGAAGATCACGCACTGGCGCGCGGCTGCCGACCAGGCCGTGGCGGCGGCTGAGGAAGAGGTGGCAGCTGTAGCGCTTCGCTTCTGGCACAGCTTCGAGTGCTCGCTGATTCCCTCATTCGTGATGAGCACTGATATGCGTGTTGTTCGCGTCAACGCTGCGTTCGTGGAGTTCACAGAGTTACCCGAACGTTGGCTCGTCGGTAAGACGATCTCAGAGATTGTTGGCAAGGAACTCGGCGAAGCTGCGGCTCAGCGTATGCAAGCAGCATTTGAGAGCGACAGGCAGTTCGGCCAGGCCTTCGTAGAAATGGAACGTCCGGACGGAAGTCCGTTGATATATCGCGAGACCTTCACAGTCATGCCGGCAACGCGCCAACTGGACTGCCAACTCAGCGTTCAGCTCGAGGATGTCACAGAGCAGCAACTGTCACGGGTCGAACTTCAGAAG
>CAYUOD010000383.1:0-3249 GCA_964446225.1 uncultured Acidimicrobiales bacterium
GACATGGACGCCAGATTTCTGAACGTTATTGCGACCATTGCCGCCATCGGCAAGGACGCCGACATCAAGGGAAGCACTTCGGCCTACCTGGCTTTCCTGAATGCCAAGGAACTCGCTGGAATCGAACGAGCCCAGCTCTCAGAGGTGTTCGAGGCAAATCAGTTCGCACCAGGCCAACATGCCGAAGTTACGTCACTGATCGCGGCTCAAGGAGCGTTTCTGGATATGTTCCAGGATCTCGCGCCAGCTGAAGCGTTGGCCCATTTCAACGAAACAGAGGCCAGCCCCGTCGTCGAGCAGACAAAGGCATTCGAGTCACGAGCTATCGACAACATGAATATGGGCATGGGCATGGGCATGGGCATGGACATGGGTGGCGACACCTCGGCTGGCGACACACCAGCCGACGACGCCATGCAAATGGACATGAACAGCGACACACCAGCCGACGACGCCATGCAAATGGACATGAACAGCGACACACCAGCCGTGGTCGATGGCTTCGGCGTCGAGCCAGCGGTCTGGTTTGCAACCATCACCGAGCGCATCAACCTTTTAAAGGAGGTTGAGAACGGTCAGGCCGCGGCAATCCTGGCTGAGGCCGGAGACCTCAAGTCTGGCGCCACCCGAGCGTTTCGCATCTCGCTGACGCTTGCTGTGCTGATGATCTCCATCACGGTTGGGGCGACCGTTCTCGTGATTCGAGCGATCGAACGACCCCTCAAGTCAGTCTCCTCCAGTGCCCAACGCATTGCGAGCGGCGATGTCGGAATCGCTCCGCTGAAAATCTCGACCAGCGACGAGATCGGCAAGACCGGCGAAAGCTTCAACGAGATGCTGACAATGCTCGACCTCATGAGCCGCCAAGCCGAAGCGATCGCGCATGGCGACCTCGACAATGAGGCCCTCCATCAGTCGATTCCAGGTGAACTTGGTGCGTCCTTCTCGACGATGATCGCCAGTCTCTCGCTCGTTGCCGACCAGGCAGATGCCATCAGTCGTGGAGATCTCAGCGCCGAAGTACTAAGCGAGGACATCCCCGGAACCATCGGGCGTGCATTCAGTGGAATGCTTGCCGCCCTCACGCTCATGAGTGAGCAGGCGACGGCTATCGCCAACGGCGAACTGGATGCCGCATCATTGCAACAAACGGTACCGGGCGAGGTTGGAGACTCATTCTCAACGATGGTCAACAATCTCAGGCGGACCGATTCCGAGCTCCGCCAAGCAGACAGCGCGCTCCAGTCGAGCGAGCAGGCCAAGCAGCAACTCGTCTCAAGCCTGAACGAAACCTCAGAACGTCTCCTTGGATCCTCCCGAGACCTGAGCAGAATGAGTGCCTCAGTGAGTTCAGATGCAGAAAGTACCGCTATGACCTCGGTACAGGTCGCCGAAGCTGGCCAAACCGTCAGCACTCATATGCAGTCGATGAGCGCAGCTGTCGAAGAGATGGCAGCGTCTTTCCACGAAATGTCCGACCTCACTGCCACAGGCAGCGACAGAGCTCAGCAGGCAGTGGACAAGGCAAGTGCCGCGACCCAGCTCATCAGCACACTCAGTGCGTCGAGCCGTGAGATCAGCACGGTGATCGAGGTCATCGATCAGATCGCCAACCAGACGAACCTTCTTGCGCTCAACGCTGCGATCGAGGCAGCGCGAGCGGGAGACGCAGGCCGCGGGTTTGCGGTGGTGGCAGGCGAAGTAAAGGCCCTTGCAACGCAGACCACGGAGTCGACACTCGAAATCAGCCGCATGATCAACCAGGTCCAGGAGCAGTGTGACGACGCGATGACAACCGTGAACGACGTTGCTGAGATGATCGACGGCCTCGAGCAGATGAGTTCTGGCATCGCACAATCAGTCGCGAACCAGCTTGAAGTCGCAACGAGTATCGCCTCTCGCGTCGAAGACGCGGCGGTGGGAGTTGACTCGATCGCAACAGCGGCGGATGAGGTCCGGGCAGCAGCTGACTCAACTCAAACAGCTACAGGATCGGCACAGCAAGCAACATCAGAGCTGTCCAACCTCGCAGACGAGCTCACCGAAATCGTGGAACAACTGCAGTAGGTCAGCCGGCTGGCTTCACAGAGTGGCGAGGCCTGCCCAGCTGAGTGGAGTTGCTCCGAGGCCCTCACCTGTATTCGCGTTCCAGTGTTCAGCGAAGCCTGATCGCGCTGTCCCACGGATCAACTGCTCGCGCATCTCGGACTCCAGTTCGGGGTCGAGTTGTCCGCACAAATAGGTCATCTGCGGCCAGACCGACCCGCGCCAGTAGGCGGCCGGATCAAACGACTCGTGGCGCCGACTCACGAAAGTCGGCCCATACCGCCCAGCGAACGATCTCTGCGCTCTGATCTGCTCACGTGGCGCTCCGTGGTCCAACAACAGCCCTGGAAGAAGTCCGTCGAGCGTCGGCACAGCCCCGGAGGCACGGCCAACATCCACAAACGTGTCGCCAACAGGGTCATAGCGCTCAAGTAGTGCTGCACGAAGTTCGTCGAGGCGTTGCCCGAACGGATTCCCACCGAGCAGGCTTTCCAGCGCCTGAGCATTCCACAGCGTCAAGGCCGTAAAGCCAACCGAACCTACGTCAAAGGCTGGATTCTCGTAAGCCGCGCCAGCAGAGTCGCAGACAAGAGACTGTGCGAGTTCACCCTTCACGCGATACCAACTCTGCTCTGTCCACGGCTTGTCACACCACGAGTCCCAGCGAGGACTGTTGTCCATGCCCGTCTCCCAGGGATGCACGATGCGCACCAGCCCAGAAGAGTGGACGCGCTGATGCAACAGGTACCGCATTGCAGCAGTTGCTCGATCCAACAGCTCGGCGCTGAGCTCGAACCCTCTTCTACTCAGTTCGAGCAAAGCGTGCCCGTACATCGGAGGCTGTGTGATCGATGACGAGCCCTCGAGGCCCCAGAACTCGACCGAGTCAGCGGGACGCTCGTCGAAGCCCATGTGCGGCAGAAACCCTGAGTCATGCTGACGTACAAAAAGCGACTCCAACTCGACAACGCAACGAGCATCGCCCAATCCGGCCCAGATAAGCGCGTGAAAGCAGCTGTCCCACAGGAACTGCTGCGGGTACGTCGTGGGACTGGGTACGGTGTATCCCGCTGGTTGCCAGTGCGCATTCATGAGACTGCGAACCTGGCTCTCCAGTTCGATTCTGTCCCTGGGGTTCATGTCCAAAATTGGCTTCATCTCATTTCGACTTGGTGGCACTGACGGTGTGTCGATCGTGGCATC
>CAYUOD010000384.1:0-3247 GCA_964446225.1 uncultured Acidimicrobiales bacterium
GTACGCGATGCACGAGCCCCATCTTCCGTCGTGCTGAAACGGCATTCATGATGTCCAGATGAGCAACGAAGAAGAATGGACGGGACACGTGACCACGTGGCGGGGGAGCGGACTTTCCGGCGCGGCGTACTGCCGAGAGAACGGGCTGAAGGTTTCGAGTCTGCGCTACTGGTCGAGCCGGTTGGGCCGCGGCACGCCGAAGGGCGTGCGAATGGCCCGTGTAAAGAAGGCCCGTGGGAAGAAGACGGGAGAGACGCCTGGCGGAACGTTGCGTTTGGTGTCGGTCGAGGTTCCTGCGAGTATTGACGCCGATGCTCTACGGCAAGTGCTCTCACTCTTCGAGGCGAAGAGATGATCCCGCACGGCGTGGATGTCTATGTGTCGCTGGAGCCCGTGAATCTTCGGCTGAGCTTTGATCGCCTGGCGGGGCTTGTCACGGAGCATATGGGTCGGTCGGCGCGTAGCGCGGCGCTCTTCGTATTCTTCAATCGCCGTCGCACGATGGTGAAGGCGTTGTACTTCGATGGCAGCGGGTTGTGCGTATTCCATAAGCGATTGGACAAAGGGCGCTTCGCGTTGCCGGAGCCAACGGGGGCGGACGGTGAGGACCTGGTCATCGAACTCAACGAACGCGAACTCGACGAATTGCTCGACGGTCTTCAAGCGCCGGGGGAGAAACCGAAGAAGACGTTTCACTGAACGAAAGTCATGAGAGGCGATGTCGATTTGAAGGAAAAGGTTAGACGCGAAGAGCGACATGGATTAATAGGAGGACATGGCAGCGGCAGAGACGATATCGCTCCATGAGTTGGACGCCGACACGCTGCGAGAGCTGCTGCGTCTGAGCCTTTCGCAGGGAACGGAACGCGATGCACAACTTGCGAAAGTGGAAGCGGAGCACGTCGCTCTGGAGCTTCGCTACAAGCGACTTTGGGCCACGTATGAAAGGCTCAAAGAAGAGTTGGCTTTGGCCAAGCACCGTCTTTTCGTGGCGAGGGCGGAACGTGTCGACACGACGCAGTTGCAGCTTGAGTTCGAGGAACTGAACGCGAAGCTCGACGACCTCGTTGGGACACTCGATGTCGACCCAGAGAAGGCAACTTCGGAGGACACAACAGAGCCAAGGAGGAAGAAGTCGAAGGGTCGAAGGACACCCACGGATTTCTCTTCGTTGCCGAAAGAAACGGTCCGCATCACAGACCCGGTGATGGAGGAGCTTGTCCTCTCCGGTGAAGCGCAGGTCATGGGCCATGAGTCCACGAGCCAGCTGGGGTATGAGCGTGGCGGGTACCGCCACATCGTGACGGAGCGCGTGAAGTATGTCGTGACGTGTGCGCGCGGCGAGGTCGAACTCGAAACGGCCGCCGTGCCGGAACAGCTCTTGGGGCGTTGTCTCGCGACGGCGTCAACGCTGGCGCACATCGCGACCGAGAAGTTCTGTGACGGGATGCCGCTCTACCGGCAAGAAGAGAAGATGGCGCGTGACGGCGTGCACGTGGACCGAGGCACCATGTCGCGTTGGATGGAAAGTCTCGGCGGGACCTTTGGTGCAACGATTGTCCACGCGATGGACCAGGACGCCCGAAAGAACGCCTTCTGTATTCTGACGGACGCGACGGGCTTTGCGATTCAACCGCTTCGGCCGGAGTAGGGAAGTGGGAAGAAGAAAGCGAAGCGGCGACCCTGTCGCAAGGGACACTATTTTGTCCGCATCGCTGACCATACCCACGTGCTCTTCGACTACACGTCACGGCACACAAGTCGCGCCGTATGGGGCCTCTTCAAAGACTTCGAAGGGTATATCCAGGCGGATGCATCGAGCGTTTATGATGTGCTCTTTCGACGCGGCGGCGACCGAAACGCGGGGGACCCCGACGATGATGGCTGCACTCGCATCGAGGTCGGTTGCTGGAGTCATGCCCGGCGCAAATACTGGGAGGCGGCGCACGCGAAGAACGTTGTGGCGCGGGCAGCGCTGCTTCGGATCAGCAAAATATTCCAAGTGGATGCGACACTTCGAGAGAAGAAGCCGCCGCCATCGAAGATCAAGAACCTTCGCGATGAACATCTGCGTCCGCTCGTTGATGAGTTCTTCGAGTTTGTGCGTGCGGAATACGAGAAGGTGAAGAATGAGCGCGGCACACTTTGCAGTGCCCTTGGCTACAGCGTGCGTCATGAGACGGCCTTTCGCGCCTTCCTTCAAGATGGCCGGCTTCGCATCGACAACAACCCCTCAGAGGGGCAGCTCCGGAAACTCGTTCGGGTGCGTGACGCGGCGCTCTTCGCGGGAAGCGATGAGCATGCCGAAAGCGCGGCCGGGATCTTGAGCCTCATCGCTTCGGCAAAACTGCATTCCTTGCACCCAGAACGCTACTTGCGTGACATGATTCGGCTCCTCCCCTTCTGGCCCAGGGAGCGCTACCTTGAGCTTGCGCCCTGCCACTGGCTCGCCACACGGGCGACCCTCGACGATGCCCAGCTTGAAGCCGAAGTCGGCAGCATCGACGTCCCCACTGTGTCGTAGCTTTCCTAATCGCCTTCACTCGGCCAGTGATACTCGCCTCATGCCGTGCGCGGTAGATGGGGCTCGTGCATCGCGTACGCCGAAAGCACGTCCGAGCGGTGAACATCGGCGGCGCTGAAATCGACGGGGGGAGTACGCTTGGACTGGAATGGCGTGGCGGCCTTTTTCAGATGCTCGGCGATGGGTCTTCCGCCCACGGGTTGAGGGTTCACCACGCTGGCCCGTTTTCGGACGCGTGCACGGTGCAAGGGACGGGCAACACGATGCGTTTCATGTCGTGTTCCCATGGTGGCTCGCACAAGCACAAGATTCCGCTCAAACTCGGAGGATCAGGCCACCTCGTTGAGGACTCTTGGTTCTACGGGGAGGGACGCTATGTGGTTCAGTGCTACCTCGGAAACGACATTACTCTTCGACGCAACATCGTTCGTTGGGACGCGACCATCGCGGGCGAGGAAAATGAGCCAAACGCGGCCATGTCGAACTATGCCTGCGGGAATATGACCTGGGAAAACAACATCAGCTTGGATTACGGCATCCCCGAAACTCGAATGAGGCATTGCGGAGATTTCTGCATGTCGACGACACCTGCGATGGGCGGAACTCCTGGTGTCTCCAACGTCAACGTCGCGGTCCTTGGCCTTATGGTCGTCAATCATGCGTTGGACACAGACAACCGCATCGCGATGCGGCCGGATTCCAAGCGGTCTTCTCCTCCTTCCA
>CAYUOD010000385.1:0-3240 GCA_964446225.1 uncultured Acidimicrobiales bacterium
TTGGCGTGGGAGCACGAAGAGCTTGGACCGGAGTTCTCCCAGTTCCTTGAGCACTTCGTGAAGATCAAGAGCGAGATCGACTAGTTTCGGTTCCCCGCTGCGGGGCTAAGGTACCGGAATGATTCCACTTGAGGATGTTCTGTCTCTGGTACTCGGGAAGTGCGCGGCAGCTACGCCCCGCCCGGTTCGTCTGGCGCAGGCCCGCGGCCTTGTGCTCGCAGAAGATGTCTACGCGGCTGATGCGGTCCCTCCGTTCGCGAATACCGCTATGGACGGCTTCGCGGTCAGGTCAGCAGACACTGCGTCAGCTCCTGTAACGCTGCGCGTCGTTGGCACGATTGCTGCAGGCTCAGCTGAGGAGATAGATGTCGGCCCCGGTGAGGCCGCGCGCATTATGACCGGGGCGCCGGTGCCCGCTGGCGCCGACGCCATCGTCATGGTCGAGCGCACGACGTCCGATGCTGACAGCGTGACCGTTGAGATCAACGTACCTGTGGGCAATCACGTGAGGTCACCCGGGGAGGATATTTCTGCTGGCGCATTGGCCCTTGAACGGGGCACCGTGCTGTCTGCTGCTCATCTTGGAGTACTCGCGAACATCGGACTGAGTCAGGTGATGGTTTACCCTCGCCCACGGGTGGGTGTGTTGTCTACGGGGGACGAACTCGTTGGTGATGGCTCGCCCCTGGGTAGGGGACAGATTCGGGACTCGAACCGGGTCGCTCTGCTTGGGCTGATTGCGGACATGGGCGCGGAGCCAGTGGATCTGGGTCTGGTGCGCGACGACCTCGAAGAGATTAAGGCGGCGATGAGCAGCGGCGCCCAGAAATGTGACGCCCTCATTACGTCGGGTGGCGTGAGCGTGGGTGACTTCGACTTCGTGAAGGCTGCGCTGGACGACCTGTCTCAGGACATGCGTTGGATGCAGGTGGCGATCCGCCCCGCAAAACCGTTCGCGTTTGGCAGTATCGCGGGAACGCCGGTATTCGGGCTGCCGGGGAATCCGGTCTCCTCGCTCGTCTCCTTTGAACTGTTTGCTCGCACGGGCCTGCGTTCGATGATGGGCCATTCGAGGCCACAAAGGCGTCCGGTCATCGCCGTGGCTGGAGAGGACTTTGAGCGTCGTCCAGATGGGAAGACCTACTTCTTGAGGGTCATCGCGGAGTGGTCCGGCGAAGGGCGCCTGACATTGCGTTCTGCAGGCGGACAGGGTTCCCATGTGCTCACCGCCATGGCTCGAGCGAACGCGCTGGCAATTGTTGAGGATGGGGATGGCGTCCGCGCGGGAGGGTTCGTTCCTGCGCTGCTGCTCCTCAGCGATGAGTTGGACGCCGAGTGACAGCTGTCACGGTCCATTACGGTCGATGGTCTCTTGTTGATCGCCTACTTCTGTCCCTAGACTGAACCCATGGCTCGACCTCTTATCGACTCCCACGGGCGTGAGATCCGGGATCTCCGCGTTGCCGTAACGGATCGTTGTAACTTCCGCTGCACCTACTGCATGCCAGAAGAGGGCATGGCGTGGGTCGAGCGAGAGGAGATTCTCACCTTCGAAGAAATCGAACGGATCGCTCGCATCTGCGTTGAACGCTACGGCTTGAGAAGCATTCGCCTCACCGGCGGCGAACCCACGGTCAGGGCCCATCTGTCACGCCTGATTGCCCGCTTGAGTGCACTTGGTATCGACCTGTCGATGACCACCAACGGCGCCACGCTGAGCCTGCTAGCCAAGGATTTGAAGGCCGCTGGTCTCCAGCGCCTGAACGTGTCGCTCGATTCGCTGCGACCGGAACGCTTTACCCAACTCACGCGCAGAGACAGGCTCCAGAACGTTATTGAAGGCATTGAGGCGGCTGTTGAGGTCGGCATCTCACCAGTCAAGGTGAACGTCGTTGTCATGCGGGGCATCAATGAGGACGAGGTTGTGGATTTTGCCACCTTCGGCCGCGAGCGCGGCGTCGTCGTGCGCTTTATCGAATTCATGCCACTGGACGCCGATGAGCAGTGGTCAGCTGAGCGCGTCGTGCCTTCTGCAGAGATTCTCTCGTTGGTGAATGAGGCGTACCCCGTGGAGCCACTCAAGCGCGGAAGTGCTCCGGCTTCGCTCTACTCATATCGCGACGGGGCGGGGCAGTTTGGTCTGATCTCATCGGTGAGTGAGCCGTTCTGCGACACCTGCGACCGTGTTCGCCTTACGTCTGAAGGGCAGTTTCGAAACTGCTTGTTTTCGCTGGAGGAAACCGACCTCAAGGGACTGCTCAGAGGGGGCGCTCATGACGACGCGATCGCGGCTGCCATTGAGGCTTCGGTGGCGGCAAAATGGGCTGGGCATGCAATCGGATCCTCACTATTTATTCGCCCCAGGCGGAGCATGAGCCAGATCGGCGGCTGATCTTCCCGATTTGTGTCTGCTGACGGGTACGCTGTCAGCTATGGACGACGTTGGCTTCACTCATCTCGATCCACTTGGCCGTGCACGGATGGTCGATGTGACTCCTAAGGAAGCGACCCACAGGCGTGCGCTTGCCCGTTGTCGTGTAAATATGACCCCAGAGACCGTGGGTGCTGTCGCAAAGGGAGCCGTCAGTAAGGGCGACGTGTTGGCTGTGGCCCGTGTCGCCGGCATCCAGGCCGCCAAGCGAACCTCGGACCTGATCCCGTTGTGCCATCCCTTGCTTGTGGGATCGGTGTTCGTGAACTTCAGGATTGAAGAGACCTATATCTCAGTTGAGGCTCAGGTGGACACGGTGGATCGCACCGGCGTTGAGATGGAGGCCATCACGGCCTGCTCGGTTTCGGCGATCACCATTTACGACATGTGTAAGTCCATGGACCGAGCCATTATCATCTCAGACCTCACGCTCTGGGAGAAGTCCGGCGGCCGCTCTGGGCATTTCCACCGAGATGAGCCCGTGGCCGAAACGCTCCTGCGGCGTGAAGCAGAGGGATTTACCCCTGTTGTTACAGATCTCGGCGAAGAGTTCGATCTCTAAGACCGTATCTGACACCAAGATTGCGGAATCTTTGCGAATCGGGCTGGATTTTGTTGCGTTCCGTAGTATTGTCGTAACAATCGAACAACGACCGTCACATCATGGGCGGCAAGTTCGGACCGAACTCAACATCGACCATCCCTCACCGACTGAGCGTCGGCGACTATGGTCCACACAGAAGGGCTAGTCGGAGCGTGACCAACTTGGTTTTGTTCATCCTTGCGGCGATGTGGGCGTTTGTACTTGT
>CAYUOD010000386.1:0-3238 GCA_964446225.1 uncultured Acidimicrobiales bacterium
CATGGTGACGTAGACGTCGTGGGCCGCAATGCCCTCGTCGTTCACCCAACAGCGCGCGAAGCCCTGGCTTTCAGCGTGGACGACGATCTCGGTGAGCCGTTGGATCGAGACCTCGGGAATCACGGTTATTGCGCTTACTACCACGGAACACCTCGAGTTATGTTTGGTAATACCAATGGAAACTTTACAGGAACTAACATGCACCCGTACGATGGATTGCCTGCTCGTGTGAGGACGCCGCGTCATGGACACAAAAGAACTACTCGGACTGTTTCGAGACATGTGGCTGATCAGAGCCTTCGAACAGGGCCTTGAGACCGAGTTCGAGAAGGGCAACGTGCCAGGCATGCTGCACACCGGGCTGGGCCAGGAAGCCACCCAGGCGGCGCTTGCCACCAACCTGAAGGCGACCGACGCCTTCTTTCCGGATCACCGTTGCCACGGGCTCAACGCACTGGCCCAACAGCGCCACGCAGGTGACGGCGAGCGCATCATGGCGGAATTGTTTGGTCGCTCAACAGGCGTCTGTTCAGGCAAGGGCGGCAGCCTGCATTCTGCTGATCCGAGCGTCGGAAACTACGGAGACAATGCTGTTGAGGGTTCCTACATGGCGACCGTGCTCGGCATTGCCCTGGCCTACAAGCTGCGCAAGCAGGACGGTGTGGCCTGCGTCGTGATCGGCGATGGCACTGTGGGTAGAGGTGAGTTCCACGAGAGCCTGAATATGGCTGCGATCTGGGATCTGCCCGTGCTCTATGCGTGTGTGAACAACGGCTACGCCATCTCTCTTCCGGTGGCAACTGGTCTCGCCTCGGGTGACATCGTGGATCTGGCCAGGGGTTACGGATTCCCGTGCGAACAGGTTGACGGCAACGACATCGTCGAGGCAACAGCGAAGGTCGCCGAGGCCAACGCTCATATTCGCGCAGGCAACGGCCCCTACTTCCTTGAGTTCAAGACTTGGCGCTGGCAAGGCGTCTTCTCAGGCGAATTCCGTTCGGACGAGGAAGTCAGATACTGGACCGTGGACCATGACCCGATCCTGATGGCGACCGACAAGCTTATGGAGCAGGGTTGCTCACAGCAGGAGTTGGCGAACATTGAGTCCGAAGAACGAGACCGTATTGAGCGTTGGATCACCTTTGCCAAGGACAGTCCGACACCGGATCTCGCTAAGGCAACTGCCGACGTGTACGTCGGCTGGGAGGTGGCATCCTCATGACCGACACTGAGGTACAGACCGCGGCGGCACCTAAGAAGCCGCGCAAGACAAACCAGACGAGGGCCATCAACGAGGCACTGGATCTGGCCCTAGAGCGACACCCCGAGGTATTTCTCATCGGCGAGTCGATCGGTGAGATGGGCGGCGACTTCGGCGTCACCAAGAAGCTGTGGTCCAAGTACGGTGATGATCGTGTGCGCGATACGCCGCTCTCAGAGGCCGCGATCATCGGGACCTGTGTTGGCGCTGCCATGGTCGGAATGCGCCCAGTTGCTGAGATCATGTTCGCCGACTTTCTCGGTGAGTGTTACGACCAGATCGTGAACAACGCAGCCAAAGTGCACTACATGTTCGATGGCCAGTTTTCCGCGTCGCTGGTCATTCGCGCGGCCTGTGGCGGCGGGTTCGGCGGAGGACCACATCATTCGCAGAGTGTCGAGGGATGGTTTCTCAATGTGCCCGGGATTGTGATCGTCGCGCCATCCAATCCGGCCGACGCCAAGGGCCTTCTGCTGGCGTCCATCGAGAGCGACGATCCTGTGCTGTTCCTTGAACACAAGTCTTTGTACCGGGCCAGGGGAGAAGTCCCGCAGGGGTACTACACGACTCCGCTCGGGAAGGCCGCGGTTGCTCGTGTTGGAAGCGACGTGACGGTCGTGGCGACGATGCGTATGGTCCCGATGGCTCTTGCGGCAGCCGAGGCCGCGGCCGAACATGGCGTGTCGGTGGAGGTCGTGGACTTGCGAACGATTCGGCCCTACGACGCGGAGACTGTGTTGGCATCGGTGGCGAAGACCGGTCGAGCCATAGTCGCCAACGAGGCCCCGAAGATCGGGGGACTCGGTGCCGAGTTGAGTGCCCGAATCCATGAGGAATGCTTCAGTGAGCTGCGTGGTCCGGTAGTGCGGGTTGACGCGCTCGACACGCCGATTCCGTTCTCGGAACCGCTCGAGGAAGTAGTGCTACCAGATACAGCAGACATCGCGGATGCGATCTCGCGTGCGATGAAACTTTGAGGTTATTGAGATGAGTGTCGAGCTGATTCTCCCCAAATGGGGACTCACCATGGAGGACGGGACATTGCTGGCATGGCATGTTGTTGAAGGCGACGAAGTCGCCAAAGGCGAACTGCTCGCCGAGGTCGAGACCGAGAAGGTCGACAGCGAGTTGGAATCGCCTTGCGATGGGACGATTGTCAAGATCCTCGTCGAAGAGGATGAGACCGTCGACGTGGGCACTGTGCTTGCGATCATCCAAGAGAAGACGTGAACCGCTTCAGCGGCAAAACCGTCCTCATCACCGGCGCATCTCGGGGCATAGGCGCAGCAACCGCTAAGGCATTTGCCGCAGAGGGTGCACGCGTGGCCATCAACTACCGCTCTGACGAAGTCAGCGCTCGAGAGACGGCCGCCGTCATCGCCGAGGCAGGCGGAGTAGCCGCGCTGTTTCAGGCGGACGTGGGTCGCGACGAGGATGTGGTCCGACTCGTAGACAGCGTCGAGGCACAACTTGGCCCCATTGATGTGCTCGTAAATAACGCGGCATTCATAGACCGATCCTCCTTCCTGGATGCTGATCTGGATGCCCTGGATCAGGCCTGGAACGTAAATGTACGCGGCGTGTTTCACCTCAGTCAGCGCGTCGGCGCGACGATGGCTCCTCGCGGTGCTGGTGCCATCGTGCATCTGAGTTCTATCCTCGCCAGCCATGCCGTGCTGAGCCGGACTGTGTACATCGCAACCAAGGGTGCCATTGAGGCGCTGACTCGGGCGATGTCACTGGACCTTGCCCAGTATGGGATCAGAGTCAATGCCGTCGCTCCGGGTCTGATCGCGA
Source organism: uncultured Acidimicrobiales bacterium (assembly GCA_964446225.1). GTDB lineage: Bacteria > Actinomycetota > Acidimicrobiia > Acidimicrobiales > Poriferisodalaceae > CAYUOD01. The sequence goes on from CAYUOD010000386.1 coordinate 3,059, forward strand.
CCGAAGCGCTGCTGACTGGAATGCCCGATAAGCAGGTGCAGGACGAGGTGCAGCGATTCATTCCGGAAAAACGTTTTGGCCGTCCAGAGGAGATAGCGACCGCTGTCTTGTTTGCCGCCGCCCCAGAGTCCAGCTATCTGAACGGCAGTATCATCGCCGTGGACGGTGGACTTGGCGGTG
>CAYUOD010000387.1:0-3231 GCA_964446225.1 uncultured Acidimicrobiales bacterium
TCTCGTGATGGACGATAACTATCTTCACGAAGGCAACGAGATGTCGGCAATTCAGATCACACTCCCCGATGGCAGCGCGAGGTCATACCCCGCTGGGTCCACAGGGACGGATCTGGCCACCGATCTGGGCGGGCGTATAGCCAAGCAGGCCCTGGCGGTAGCGGTGGGCGACGAGGTGCGCGACCTGTCACGTGATCTGGTCGACGGTGACGCGGTCTCGGTGCTGCTCCCGTTTGATGAACAAGGTTTGGAATTGTTGCGTCACTCGACCACGCACGTCATGGCTCAAGCTGTCGTGGACTTGTTTCCCGGCGCTGGCTACGCGATCGGGCCGGTTATTGAGGACGGGTTCTACTACGACTTCGAGCTGCCTGACGGGCAGACTTTCAGCGACGAAGATCTTGAGCGCATCGAAGCGCGCATGCTTGAGATCATCAAGCAACATCAGGCGTTCACGCGCTCCGAGTTGAGTCGGACCGAAGCGCTCGAGTTGTTTGAGAAGCAGAGTTACAAGGTCGAGATCATCGAAGGCGTGACGCCAGATCCCGCCTCAAGCCCAGCTGACTCTGGCTCGGTCACGGTGTACCGAAACACCGACGACTTTGTCGATCTGTGCCGCGGCCCCCACGTCCCACATACCGGGCACCTCGGCCATTTCAAGCTGATGCGCGTCGCAGGTGCCTATTGGCGCGGCGATGAGTCGAAGCCGATGCTGCAGCGCATCTACGGCACGGCCTGGCCGAACAAGAAGCTGCTGCGCGAGCACCTTGAGCGTCTCGAGGAGGCAGCCAAGCGCGACCACCGCAAGTTGGCCCAGGAACTCGATCTGCTGAGCTTCCCTGAGATCGTTGGCCCGGGCCTCGCCCTGTGGCATCCGAAGGGTGCGGTGATCCGGTCCATTATCGAGGACTACAGCAGGCAGCGTCATCGTGACGGGGGTTACGTGTCGGTGTACACGCCTCATATCGCGAGAGACTCGCTCTGGGAGGTCAGCGGCCACCTCGACTTCTATGCCGACGGCATGTATCCCCCCATGGAGATGGACAAGGCCACCTACCGGGCCAAGCCCATGAACTGCCCGATGCACATGACGATCTTCAACAGCGGGCAGCACTCATATCGTGATTTGCCGCTGCGCATGTTTGAGCTTGGCACGGTGTACCGCTACGAGCGCTCCGGCACGATGCACGGACTCATGCGGCTCCGGGGATTCACCCAGGACGACAGCCACATCTTCTGCACACCCGAGCAGATGCCTCAGGAGATCATCGATCTCATTGAGTTCGTCATCAGTGTGCTCGAGGCATTCGGATTCGACGAGTTCGAGGCGAGTCTTTCGACGCGGCCCGCAGAAAAGTCAGTTGGCGATGACAGCGAGTGGGACGCTGCCACCGAGGCGCTGCGCGATGCTCTCGAAAGCTGCCAGTTGCCCTACAAGATGGACGAGGGCGGGGGAGCGTTCTATGGCCCCAAGATCGACATCCACATCAAGGATGCGATTGGACGACGTTGGCAACTGTCCACGATTCAGGTCGATTTTCAGCTCGGACCCCGCTTCAACCTGAGCTATGTCGGCGCGGACAACAAGGCCCATACACCGGTCGTCATCCACCGTGCGCTTCTCGGATCTATCGAGCGCTTCTTCGGTGTGCTCATTGAGCACTACGCCGGTGCGTTCCCGACTTGGCTTGCGCCGGTTCAGGTGCGGGTACTTGGCGTACGTGACGACCACGATGAGTACGCACAGAGCCTCGTTCAGCGACTTGTGGATGATGGCTACCGGGCTGACTGGGTTGAGGCGTCTGAGCCTCTTGGTGCGCGTATTCGCAAAGCCAAGTTGGAGAAGCTGCCCTACGTTCTGGTGGTGGGCGATGACGACATCGAAGCCGACACTGCCGGGGTGAACGCGCGAGGCGAGGCTGTCGAGCGCGGTGTACCCGTTGCTTCGTTCATAGAGCGTCTCGACAAAGAGACCGCCCCGTCGTAAGCGACAAGGAGCTAGGGCGTGATAATTCCCTGGGCATTGAGAAACTCAAGGAGAGTTACGAGGCCAACAACTCCGAAGGTCCCGGCCAGGATTTGCGCTGCGGAATATCGTGTCGTGAGGTGTGTCACACATCCAACGTGGCCCAGAAATGGGTGCAGTGCAAGCCGCGAGGCCCTCTTAGGGCGATGTGTCATGAAGTTGGAATACACGCGACCGCGACCCGTCACCAAATCGGCACATTGTGAGCCCTGAAGTCATCGAAGTTGGAGGTCAGTTCAGCTTGCCGGTGTACCAGCTGACCTGGAGTTTCGGGCCATCCTCGGGACCGGGCGGGCAGCACGCAAACAAGGCCCACACTCGGGTCGTAGTCGCGTTGGACCTCGAGACCTGTGCTGGACCGAGTGCTGCACAGCGACGCAGACTCATACAAAAGCTTGGGCCGAAGCTTCGCATTGCGGTGGAAGATACGCGTTCGCAGTCTCGCAATCGCACGATCGCCTTGGAGCGTCTTGAGGCGAAACTGTCGGTAGCTCTTGCCCGGCAGGCGCCACGCAGGAAGACGCGTCCCAGTCGAGGATCGGTGCAACGAAGGCTGACCGCTAAGCGGCAGCTCAGTGATAAGAAGAGGGCCAGACAACGCCCTGATCAAGATTCCTAATGCGGCGGTTTTTCGCGCCGACAGATTCCTTGTTGATTGGCTCGCCGTAGGGCCACGTATCAGATACGATCTCAAATAATGTCTAACCCAAGTTTTACAGACGCCGACCGCTTCTCAGGCCTCCCACAGGGCGAGATCGAGTCGTGGCTTGAAAATCTGCGATCCCAGATCGCAGTAGTTCGTGCCCGCATCGAGGCATATCAGACCGATATGGCAAAGCTGCAGGAACAGGAGGGGCTACTTATGGAGCTTCTCGCGACCACTTCGGGCATCGTCTGAGCGTTCTCGCTTTTCGCGTTCTACGATCACTCGACTCCGGCGTTGCCGGGGTCGTTGTTCGTTTTCGATCGGCCCGGCGAGGGCCACGAATCTAGAGACTGCGCGATTGACGCAGGAGTCGTGAACCGCGACGTCGGGCCTGATCCTGAAGCTGATCGAGACGGTCTGCCTCGCTGCCTAACCTCGCAGCCTCTGCCCGTTGATCGTTGATCTCCTCGACCGTCACGGCAACAGCTGCGACGCGACCCTCCCACGGGCGGCCCTGTTCTTCGGCGATGCGTGCGCCTCTGTCAATCCGGGCGGCCCT
>CAYUOD010000388.1:0-3225 GCA_964446225.1 uncultured Acidimicrobiales bacterium
GTCTGCTGGACAACGTCAGCCGCCATCTCGTTGTTGCCGACGATGGACCGCGCCACGGTGAGCACCGGGCCGCCGTAGCGTCGATACACCTCACTCACAGCCTCAGGGTCGCCTGCGCTGAAGCGCCGGTTGAGATCCTCCATTAGGCCCAGCTTCGCGCAAATGAACTCTTCAAGATATTCGCGAACCATTTCCCCGCCTCGGACGTAGAGGTCTTCGATAGACACATGTTCAAGGGGGATGCAGTATGACGACCGTTGAGGAAGCACTCGGACCACAACCCGGTACCGCAAAGTCAATACGGCCTTTGGTGCTGATCATTGTTGCCGGCGCGGTGGTCTCACTTACGCTGGGGATCTACTCGAAGGTCCATGATCCAACGCTGCAACCGATAAGCACACTCGGTTTTCCGACGATGCTTTCCATGAAAGCTTGGCTAGCAACAGGTGCCGCGACACTTGCGCTGCTGCAACTCTCCTCGGCCTTGTGGCTCTGGGAGAAGCTCCCTACCTCCAAACCCACCCCGGGCTGGGCCAGTTCTGCCCACCGCTGGACGGGTACCGCAGCATTTCTCGTGACCTTGCCAGTCGCGTACCACTGCCTCTGGTCTCTTGGTTTCAAGGACACGAGTCCTCGCGTACTTGCACACTCGATTTTCGGACTGCTGTTCTACGGTGCGTTCGCAACCAAGATGCTGGCACTGCGTTCAAACCGATTGCCCGGGTGGAGTCTGCCCGTCATCGGCGGATCACTCGTTGCACTGCTCATTGGTATCTGGATGACCTCGGCACTGTGGTTCTTCACGACCGTCGGTTTCCCAGGAGTCTGAAGGACCCATCATGACAAACAAACTCACCCCAACACTCATCGTCTGCCTATCGGGTGCTCTCGTGGCAGGCATTGCGCTCGCTCGCCCTGCAGATCAAGCGCTGGCAGGCGACGGCTACACAAGCGCCAGCAGTTCAGAGAGCAGTGGCGAGGCCGCGACGGTCATCAAGAACTTCCGTTTTGAGTCGCCGATCACTGTCGAGGCCAGCGCGGTGATCATGGTGGAGAACGCAGACGGAGTCGGCCATACGCTCACGGCGGTGGATGGCGACTTCGGGAGCGGCACCATTGGAGGTGGAGCGGACGGCGCTGTCACGGCGCCAGCAGAGCCAGGTAGCTATCAGTTCTTCTGTGAGATTCATCCCACGATGACCGGGGAACTCATCGTCGAGTAGGCGAGGTCGAGTAGTTCACATCGACTAGTCCACGAACCGATCGCTTATGCGAAGTCGTCCGGGGAGAACTGCAGCCCGTGGACGTCTTGCACCACCGGTCGAATGGCGGCGCGAAAATTCAGCAGGCGGGCGTGGAACTTGGCGACCACCCGAGACTCGCCAGCGAGTGCGGGTGGCAACTGCGAATTTGCTGCAAGGTGTTTGAACAGAGCGATACCTATGATCAGAACCCGAGGAAGATTCTGCTCGGATACGTCATACCCATCGTCGGCCTGAAGTCCCTCGAGCACATCTAGCAGCGCGCTTGCGTCGTCACGCCAGCCAGCCGCGTCCCACAGTTCGGTGGCGATGGATCGAGGAGTTGCGAACGTCACATCATCGGTCAGCTTCCAGCCCGGAGATTGGAGGGCTCTGAGATCGTCGCGAGTCACCGCCAGATTATTCGGGCGAATCCAGGCGCCAGCGGTGTGTTCACGAAACTTGTCTAGACGAATAATCTCCTGGACGTCCTCACGTAGCCCGGCAGTCGGGTCTGTTGGCGACACGCAGAGCCAGGTCCCGTTCCACACACCGACACGGCGGCCAAGCGACGAGAGTTGGCGGCGGTAGATGTCGCGGTAGCGCGTCCCGAGTTGAATCGATCCATAGCGATCTAAGAAAACTGCGTCAATCTCGACGAGACGAGCAAGCGCCTTCTCTACGGTCTCATCGCTCTCGCCAAATGACCGGGCCAGACTCACCAGACTCCCGTGTTCGGCTTCTGTGCTCTGGAATAGTGCGGAGACGATGAGCTGATCAAACGTAAGTGGCCAGAGCACGTCCTCCAGACCCTGATAAAGGACTGGGTCTGCAATGCCCTTTGGTACACCGATTACACCCATACCTCACAGCATGACAGAAAAGCGGCTGCATTATGTAGCGACTCACTTACTCAGCGTGATACTCCCCCAGACCCAGCTCAGCGTCGAGCCACCGTTGGATCGTGTCAAAGACCTCACCTGATGAAGGCTCGTTGTGAATCTCATGACGCATCCCATCGAAGGTAACCCGAGTCACGCAAGGTAGGGCTGCAAGAGGTTCAGAGGCTGCTGGAAGGATGAGCGGGTCGTCGCCACCGTGAAGCACAAGAGTCGGCACAGAGATCGCATCCAGAGACGCAGAGGTGGTGTCCATAGCCACGAAGAGGTTGTTGGCAAACCGCGTGCTGACTTTGAGATACACCAGAGGGTCCGCCGCATAGGCCTCACCCACACTTGGATCAGTGCAGAGATGCTCACCGTTGATAGATGACTTAAGCGCGAATCTCGGTGCAATCCTCGACAGTATCTTTGCGAGAAAGCGCTGAATGGCCGGGACCTCAGCAGACAGAGCCGGAGCAGAGAGAACCGCCGCAGCGGGCATGGGGCGTTCAGACTCAAGGTAGGCGGTGACGATGAGCCCGCCCATGGAATGGCCGTAGAGCACAACCGGTCGGCCCAGAGCAAGCAGATCCTGCACACGCTCGCCAAGATCATCGAGGAAGAGCGCGAAGTCAGTAGTGTCGACTACACCATCTCCACTGCGCCCGTGGGCACGCTGGTCATAACACTGCACATCAAACCCGAGGCTCGCGAAATGTTCTCCAACATGTTGCCAACGACCACTGTGCTCAGAGATGCCATGAACGATCAGTATGGTCGCTTTCGACTCAGTGGCCGCCCAACTCTGGCTGTAGAGCTGGACACCGTCTTTCATCGTGATCGTCTGTTCTGTCATGCGGGAAATCGTAGTCACTGGATGACCCGTTGACCGCTTTGCTTGCGCTCTCAGGCGCGCTCATTATCGGTATTTCGGACTTCGTGGGTGGCTACATCTCCCGCGACGAATCCCCATACCGTGTGACGTTCACCGTGCAACTGGCGAGCCTCGCCACCATCGCAGTCGCAGTCTGGATCGTCGCGGCACCTCAGATCACGCAGAAAGACCTCGTGGTAGGAGGGGTCGGAGGTCTCGCCATCGGCGT
>CAYUOD010000389.1:0-3217 GCA_964446225.1 uncultured Acidimicrobiales bacterium
GCGATCTCGATGACTTTTTGCCTCGCCCGCTGGATGCTGCAGTCCCGGTCACCCAGCAGGCGGGTGGCCTGTCCGTCGCCGACGCTCTGGACTTCGATGTGGCGGGCACCTGAGAGCCGTCGTTCGAGATAGAGCTCGGGTGTTCCGAAGCTGGCGAGTGCCTCAGAAGCGCAGCTGTCCATTGCGGTTGGCAGATCAGCGAGCTTCGTCACCGGACGAATGCCTCGTCCGCCGCCGCCGGCAACAGCTTTTACCATCACCTCGGCGTCTGGTCCGAGTTCCTTCATGAACTGCACGGCACCTTCGAGCTCGACTCCGCCACTCGTGGCAGCCAGAACCGGAACGCCACATGAGGCTGCGAGGTCGCGCGCCGCGACTTTGTCTCCAAGCAGCCGCAGCGTTTCTGGAGTCGGCCCGACGAAGATGAGTCCGGCTGCCTCGACTGCTTCGGCGAAGTCGGCATCCTCTGAGAGGAATCCGTAGCCTGGATGAACTGCCGTCGCCTCAGAGTCGAGGGCCGCTTGGACAAGCGCCTTTCCAGCCAGGTACGCCGCCGCTCCTTCTCCTGGGATGAGAACAGCCGTGTCGGCGATTTCGACGTGAAGTGCTGCCGCGTCATCGGTGGGGTAGACCGCGACAGTGAAGATGCCGAGATCCTGCGCCGTGCGCATGATCCGCACAGCGATCTCTCCACGGTTGGCTACCAGCAGCGTCTCAATACGTACCATGGCTTCCTTTGACCCCTCATCCTCTGAATTGCATCGAGCGGTTGGCTGACCGTAGCCCACGAAGCCACGTTGGCTGCAGTCGAGCGATTGCGGGAGTGCTGTCTGGCCCGATCGGTTGTTCAGCGAGTAGCGTCTGCGACTGCGGAGTCGAAGGGGATCAGATGGCGCTGAAGGGAATCAATGTTGAGGGTGTCGCCACTTGGTATGGCGAGAACGTGCCCGGCGCATCGCTTCCGCTGAGTTTCGAGATGATCGTCGGCGGCCATTCCAACCTCACGTTCGCGGTCACCGACGCCCAGGGGTCAGTCACCGTGCTGCGGCGACCTCCGACGGGCCATTTGCTCTCCAAGGCCCATGACATGTCGCGCGAGCACCGGGTCATCTCGGCTTTCGCTGATACTGACGTGCCGGTCCCCGGGACGATTGGTCTGTGTGAGGATCCTGACGTCAATGAGGCACCGTTCTATGTCATGAGTTTCGTGGAGGGCTGGGTGCCACACGACGACGAAGTGATGCAGTTGCATGTTCCGCACGACGAGCGGTTGAAGCTCGGCGAGTCGGTCATCGAGGTTTTGGCGGCTCTTCACAATGCCGATATCGACTCGGTTGGACTGTCCGATCTGGGCCGCCGCGAAGACTACGTTGCCCGCCAACTCCGGCGGTGGTACCGGGCATGGAACGAGTCCAAGACCCGCGAGTTGCCAGCCATGGACGCACTGCACGAGGTACTCAGCAGCCGGCTGCCCCAGCAGGTCGGTGCGACGGTCGTGCACGGCGATTACCGGTTCGGAAACATGATCGTCGACGACGACTTCCAGGTCGCTGCGGTGCTCGACTGGGAGTTGTGCACTCTGGGCGATCCGCTCTCAGATCTCGGCTACCTGATGAACAACTGGGCGTCGCCTGACGAGCCAATCCTGAGTGGCGTTGCAGCTCCGACACAGGCCGGCGGATTTCCGACTCGTGACGAGATGCTCGAACGGTACGCGAAGCTCACGGGCCGTGACGTCACCAACATCGGCTACTACCGGGCGTTCAACTACTGGCGTCTGGCGGCGATCGTTGAGGGTGTGCTGGCCCGCTACATGGCAGGACAGATGGGTGAGCACGACGATCTCGACCTCTTTCGCGCGCAGGTCGAGCGGCTTACCGAGCTGGCACTTGAGGCGCTGGACTCCGGCGACCTCTAACTATCCGAACTGCCGTCAGTGAGTGCGCGCAATCGGGACTCAGCGACGGCAGTTTGAACAGATCACGCTCCGGGCTTTGCGACCATGAGGTAGAGCATCACGACCGTGGCGATATTGATGGCCACACCGGTCATTGCGAGCTTCTTCGACAGGGCTGAGCCTTGGAACTCGGTGGTGGTCGTCGTGCCCTCGGAGATGAGTTCGTCGCAGCGGGAGCCGATTTCCTTGGTGCCCTTGACGAGAATCGCATGGGTGAGACCAAGAATGGCGAACCAGAGCAGGAAGGCGACAGATATCCAGGCTTCGGACATTTCGTGATCGGTCTCGCCGACGAGAGCGATGCCGAACACGAACGTGAGAAGCATGCCGACGGTAATGACGACCCTGCCGTTGAAGACCAGGATGTCCATCATCGACTTGAGTGTCTTCACATCGCTGATCTTCTCTGAACGCAGCCCGAGCGTTGTTGCCACGCCGAGTCCTGCGACGAGAATGAACACTCCTAGGAAGTGGCCAATGAGGAGGAATTCGAGCACGGTAATCATGTCTTTCTCGCAGGGGTCTTGCATCAGGATAGTGCCCACAAACCGGGCCGCAAAAGCGTGAGCGCGGTACTGTTCGGAGCATCGTGCAACCACCCCTTCCTGCGTACCCGCCAGCATGGCTCTCGGAACTGGATCTTCGTGTGGCACCGCCGGAACATCGCATGGGCCTGCGCCAGATCGACGCTGACCGCTGGCTCCAGATCGACGACTCCTGGCCCTTAGAGGTGGCGCACAAGGTTGAGTGCGCTGAGCGGTTTCCGGACCTTGAGATGGTCGGTCCTGATGATGTCGAGCTTGCCGCTGAGCTGAGGGGCCTGTTGAAGTCGGCGGCGCCGGACTGGTCCGCGAGTGAGTCCGGCCTGCATCCACTCATAGAGGCCGGAAGGAATGTGGCTCCTGACCTTTGCATCCTGGAAGCGCGAGAGGTGCGACTGATAGCGGCCTCGTTGCTGTTCGCCAACCAGTGGACACCCAGGGCGAAATGGGGGCTCAGCCTGCTCGGCATCCACGCACCGGTCGAGGGCTACGACACGCAGCTCGCGAACAAGGTCGGTGTCGTCCTCGGACGGCTGGATGAGCAGATCCTGGTGCGCCGTAACTGGTTCATCCACGATGTGGACACGTGGTGCATCCCCGAGCGGATCGGTTACGCGGCCGAGCCAGCGGATCCTGGTTCTTTGACTCTGCGCAGTGAGCGCCAGACCTTGCGCCGCCTGCCTGACACGGGCGCGATCGTGTTTATGATCCGCACCCA
>CAYUOD010000390.1:0-3215 GCA_964446225.1 uncultured Acidimicrobiales bacterium
TTCCTGGTCCGATTGGGCCTACTATTTCTTGCGGTATATCTCGTCAAGGATTCCAGCTGGGTGGTGATGATGCCCCTCGGGCTCACGATCATCTTTACGCATCTGGGCCTCCTTGCATGGGAGACGCGTTACATCTCAATGTCGTTGGCATACCCCGGGCTAAAGCCTGAGGTCACCGGCGGCGATGAAGAATCCAGCACGGAGTTGCACCAGTGATCCTTGGTCTCGAATTTCCCCCCATTGGCGAGTTGGTCGAATGGCCCGCGTTCCTGTTTGAGGACACGCCATTCGCACTGAACAAGATCGGCCTCACCGCCATCATTGCAATGTCAGCGACTCTGCTGATCTTCTTTCTTGCTGGGAGAAAGTACAAGAACAGCCTCATCCCAACAGGTGTGGCAACTGTTGCCGAGGTGAGTGTCGAGTTCATTGACACCCAGATCATCGATCAGACGATCGGCCCAGAAGGCCGTGGGTGGAACCCCTACCTGCTCTCCATCTTCTTCTTCGTGCTCTTCACCAACTTGTTTGAGGTTCTGCCCGGCTGGCAGATGCCCGCCAACGCACGTATGGCCTTTCCACTCTTCTTGGCCGTCATGGTCTGGGCCACGTTCATCTTTGTCGGGATCAAGGCCCAGGGCTTGGGCGGCTACCTGAAGAGTTCGCTCTTTCCCCCCGGCGTTCCAAAGGCTCTCTACATCCTGGTGACGCCCATCGAGTTCATCTCCACCTTCTTGGTGCGCCCCTTCAGCCTGGCCGTTCGACTCTTCGCCAACATGCTGGCCGGTCACATTCTTCTCGTGACATTCGCCGTGCTCTCGGCAGCACTGTGGGTAAAGGCCTGGTACGTAATCTTCTTGCCTCTGCCATTCGCAATGTTGGTACTCCTCATCGGCTTCGAGATCATGGTCTCGTTCCTACAGGCATATATTTTCGCAATTCTGGCTGGCGTCTACATTGGCGGAGCACTCCATCCAGAGCACTAATCACACATAAGATCTCGGGGCATTAGTCCCACTCGGGCTTTGCCCGTAAATGAGAACCTGGGAGCTGGCCTCTGGTCATATCCCACGAGCACTAGGCCCCTCGGGGCATCGAACAAGGAAAGAACACGTAGCAATGGAATTGCTTGCACAAGTGACCGGCGAAGATCAAATTGCCTTCGGTGAGGCGCTGTCGTCCGGTTTTGCATATGGTCTGGCTGCTATCGGCCCAGGCATCGGCATTGGTTACCTCGTAGGTCAGGCCGTTCAGGCCATGGCCCGGCAGCCAGAGTCAGCCGGCATGGTACGTACCACCATGTTCCTCGGTATTGCATTTACCGAGGCACTGGCCCTTATCGGCTTCGTGGTATTCATTCTCCTCAAGTTCGCTTAGGAGTCCACTCATGGCAATGACTGTCTATGTTTTTGAAGAACACGAGATCGAAGAGCTCTTTAACAAAGAGGGCGAAGAGATAGTCGCGTTCACCAAAAATGAAGAGGGCGAGCTTCACGAGGTCGAGCTTCCGTTGGAGCTTGCCGAAGAGGAGAACAACCCGATACTTCCGGCGACGAACGAGATCATCTGGGGCGTTTTGGCGTTCAGCATTCTCTTTGTTGTGCTGCTCAAGAAGGGCGTACCTGCCATTCGCGCCGCGATGCAGGCCCGTACCGACAAGATTCAGGGCGATCTGGATACTGCCGAGGTTGCGAAGCAGGATGCGCTGGCTGAAAAAGAGAAGTATCTCGCTTCTCTTGGTGACGCCCGCACCGAGGCAAACGCAATCATCGACGAGGCTCGTGACCAGGCTGAGGCACTCAAGACCGATCGAGCATCTGCCCTTGACGCTGAGTTGGCCGAGCGTCGAGCTGCCGCAATGGCGGACATCGAGATCGCCAAGACCCAGGCCACGGCTGACCTTCAGGCGCAGATCACCCAGATCGCGCTCGGAGCCGCCGAGACCGTTGTTGAGCACAGTCTTGACAATGAGACCAATACGCGCCTGATCGAGAGTTACATCTCTCAGGTCGCATCGAATAACTGACCTGCATCGGTCAAGAGACAGAGGTACGAATGAGCGAGCGCACAGACGGTTACGCAACCGCGATGCTCGAGATTGCCCAAGCAGAGGGAAGTCTTGAGCGCGTTGCTGACGAGTTGTTTAGCTTTGCGCGCACACTCGAAGCTTCAGACGAACTCCGCAGCACCCTCACCGACCGGGCGATCCCAGCGGATCGCCGCCAGGGTGTCATCGAGGACCTGCTTGGCGAACGGGCACACCCCGTCACTGCCAATCTGGTCTCGTTCGTCGTTGCATCGGGCCGCGGTAATGACCTGATTGCGATTATCGCCAGGCTCGTTGAGATTTCTGCCGAAGCCCGAGACCGAGTAGTCGCCGAGGTGCGCAGCGCTCAGCCGCTCACCGACGATCAGCTGAGCCGACTGCGCGACGCGTTGGCCAAAAGAACTGGCAAGAACGTTGACCTCAAGGTGATCCTGGACCCCGGAGTGCTCGGGGGACTGGTCACCCAGATTGGCGACACCGTCATAGACGGCTCGGTGCGTACGCGGCTCGCCAAGCTCAAGGAAACGCTCTAGTTCGCCGTGCATCACATCACACTTAGCTCCTGGGAGAAATAGATGGCAGACATGACCATCAACTCCGCCGAAATTGCGGCGGCACTGCAAAAGAATCTCGAAGGCTTCGATGCATCAATTGAAGCCAGCACCATTGGACGAGTACTGGAAGTCGGCGATGGTATCGCCCGAGTTTCCGGTCTTCCGATGGCCTCGGTGAATGAGCTTCTCGAATTCGAGGACGGCAGCTTTGGGCTTGCCTTGAACCTCGACGAGGAGTCCATCGGCGCGGTCGTACTTGGTGACGTTGACGCGATTCAACAGGGACAGTCCGTGCAGGCCACGGGCCGTATTCTGTCGCTCAACGTCGGTGATCCGCTACTTGGACGCGTCGTCGACGCTCTGGGTCAGCCAATCGACGGCAAGGGTCCCATCGTGGGCGCTTCCGAGCGTCGCCTTGAGGTGCAGGCCCCAGGGATCATGGGCCGCAAGCCGGTGCATGAACCCATGCAGACCGGCATCAAGGCCATCGACTCGATGACACCGATTGGTCGAGGCCAGCGTCAGCTCATCATTGGTGACCGTAAGACCGGCAAGACCACCGTCTGCATTGACACGATTCTGAACCAAAAGGGTCAGAACGTGAAGTGTATTTA
>CAYUOD010000391.1:0-3212 GCA_964446225.1 uncultured Acidimicrobiales bacterium
GACAGTGCACACAGGCCAGGTTGCATGCGTAGGTGAGTTCCCAGGTCATGCAGATGGGGGCTTCAAGGCCCAGTTGGAACTCATCGAGCAGACTGCCCACCGCCGCAGTCATGGTGCGCTGCAGATCATCTGAGAATGGGCCAGTTTTGCGAGCGCGAGTTCGTACGACTTGGCCTGCTCGACAGGCACGCCAGCGTCGGCGATTGCTGCGGCTGCGCTGGGGGAGTCACAGAGGCCCTCAAGGACTCTGAGGAGCATTGGTGACTTTACGAACGAAAGGCGTCTGGTGCCGAAGTGGTACAGCAGTGCTCCGAATCGTTCAGGCCTGATCTCCACCTTGTCGTGCAGCGACCAGCGTGCGCTGAGATCGAAGTCGGGTGGACCGCCGACTACGCGTGTCTTAGTAGACACCGCACATGCCATCAATGGAGACCTCTTCGATGAGGAGGTCCTCGATGACGACGTCTTCCTCGCTCGATTCTGCTTCTTCGGTGCTCGTATTGGTCGGAGCGGTAGCCATGATGAGCCTCACATTGCCTTGTGTCGAGATGAAGGCTGTAGATTAACGTCTCACTGTGACACAATCAACATGATCACGATTGACAGGTGCCATGTCGAGCAGCAAATCACCACAGGCTCCGCGTAGAGGACGACCGCCAACGACTGGCCCTCGCGAGTTGGAACTCATCGCGCTGCGTCTGTTTGGCGAGCGTGGGTTTGAGGTGACCACGATCGAGGACATTGCTGCCGAGGCTGGCATTCAACGACGCACGTTTCATCGCTACTTCTCGACCAAGGCAGATGTGCTGTGGCAGGGCTTCGATGAGGAAGTTGCCCGACTGCGCCTTGCTCTTAGCGAGGCGGACCGCACACTCCCGCTCATGGATTCGATCCGCGAGGCTGTAGTAGCCATCAATCACTACACCTCAGATGACATTCCAGAACTACGGGTTCGCATGGAGTTGTTGAGTTCGGTACCTGTGCTCCAGGCCAGCGCGGCCTCGCACTACGACGCCTGGGAGGCAGCGGTCGCTGACTACGTCTCTGCGAGAACTGGTGCTGCGTCCGATTCTCTGTATCCGTTGGCAATCGGTCGCACAACGCTGGCGGCCTGTCGAACCGCCTACGATCTCTGGCTCGCTCAGGGCGAGTCGGACCTCACCGAATACCTCGAAAACGCGCTTCGAGCGCTGGCCTCGGGCTTTGCCGAAACCAACGCTCGAATCGAAACCGGTGTTAGAGCTGACTGTTAGTCAAAGAGGATGACGCCGCGGATGTTCTCGCCGTTACGCATCGCGTCGAAACCCTTGTTGATCTGATCAAGCGTGTAGGTCTGGGTAATGAGCCCGTCCAGGTTGTACTGACCCTGTGAGTAGAGCTCCATAATCAGTGGAATGGCGTGGCGGGCATTGGCCGAGCCGAACAACGAACCGATGAGCTGCTTCTCGAACAGCGTCAGGAAGGCAGCCGGAATTGCGATAGATGCCTCGGACGTCGGGTGGATGCTGGTGACCACGATCTTGGCGCTCTGGCCGCCGAGAGCGAATGCTTCACCCAACACGTCGCCGTTGCCGACGCCGATGGTCTCAATGACCTTGTCGAAGCCGCGGCCCCAGGTTGACTCAGCGAGATCTTCCATGGCCTCTGCGATTGAGGAGTAGGTGTGGGTTGCACCGAACTCGATGGCCTTTTCCCGCTTGAACTCCACCGGATCAATCGCGGCAATCACGCGGGCGCCAGCCATTTTGGCTCCCTGGAGCGCGTTGGCTCCAACGCCGCCGATTCCGACGACGGCCACGTAGTCCCCTGGCTGAACGTCGGCCGCGTTGACCGCTGAGCCCCAGCCAGTTACGACGCCACAGCCCGTGAGGCAGGCCTTGTCGAGCGGCCAGTTCTTGTCGATCTTTATGACGCTTGATTGGTTGACAACGGTGTGCTCTGAGAACGTTCCGAGCAGGCACATGAGGCTGAGGTCGAGCCCATCTACCGAGTGGTGGCGCGCCGTGCCGTCAGAGATCTGCATGCCCTCCGGATATGCAGCCATCTCGGCGCAGAGGTTCGAATGGCCAGTGACACAGTTTGTACAGCGACCACAAGCTGGTACGAAGCAGAAGACCACGTGGTCGCCTACTTCAAGTCCTGTGACTCCTTCGCCCAGTTCCATAACGACGCCTGCGCCCTCATGTCCACCGATGACCGGTGGGCCGGGCGTTGCGCCGGCGAGGTCGCCGGTGACGATGTGATCGTCCGAGTGGCACATGCCCGAGGCGGCCATCTTGACCAGCACTTCGCCAGCCTTCGGTGGATCAAGTTCTATCTCTTCCACACTCCAGGGTGCGTTCAGTTCACGCAGAATTGCTGCTCGTGTCTTCATGGTCCTACCTCCAAGGCGTTATGGCGAGAAATCCAACCCACTGTCCGACTGTAGCGCTGTACAGGTCAGAATTCTCAATCGCTTGAGCCTGAAAGCGAAGTACTCCATGCGTATAGTTTTCGATACACTATACGTATGCCGAATCGTACGATCTATCTCCCAGACGAGTTGGACGAGATGAGCCGCAAGTTGGGCCTGAATCTCTCCAAGCTCACGCAGCAGGCGATAGCGGACTTCGTTGCTGAACACTCCCAAGAGGCATTTGAGGCGCGCCTAGACGCGGCGAGTGTGCGAGCCAGATCGCTCAGCCTGACCTGGGAGCGCCACGCGTTGCAGCGTCAGCGGGCTGAGGCTGGCGAGCGATGACGTTGGTCGTCGACGCCAATATCGCAGTCGCGGTACTTGATGCCGCTGACCCGTTTCACAGATCAGCGTTGCGCCGCTGTCTTGAGGCGGAGCAGATCGAGATCCTTAACCTCACCCGTGCAGAAGCTCTCATTTACCCAACCCGTGTTGGCAAGTTTGACGAAGCAGACGTAGCGCTCGATCGGCTTGGATTTCAGACAGTGGCCCTTGAGGACAGCGTTGCTGATTGCGCCCGCGAACTTCGGGCGAACCATGGCAACAAGAACTTTCCGATGGTCGACGCCGTAGTTGTCGCGCTGGGCATCGGGCGAGGTTGGCCTATTCTGACTTGTGATGCCAAATGGCCGACGATCGAGCACGCGACAATCGAAGTCTTGAAGGCCGATTGATGAGACGATCGTGAACCTGTTGCGGCGTCGGTGGGTGCATGTCCTCGGTATCTCGTTGGTAGTAGCGGGATTAGGTGCCGCGG